>JAEKLK010000268.1 GCA_019509895.1 Betaproteobacteria bacterium
CTCATCGCCTGGTGCAAGGCGCGCTCGGCCAACTTCCGCGTGCCGCGTTATCTGCGGATCGTCCCCGACTTCGAGGCGATCGGCATGACCGCTAGCGGCAAGGTACAGAAGACGAAGCTGCGCGAGCACGCGCTGCGCGAGTTCGGACTCGCGCGACAATAGCCGCTCTGCTCGTGGCGCCATGAAGCCGTCCGCCCTTTCCTTCCTGGTTGCGCTTGGCCTCGCCGCGTTCGTCACGCTGGCGCTCGTCATTTCGGCTTGCCGCTCGCCGAGCGACTCGTGCTACATCATGCAGGGCATGGCATTCTATTTCGCTCCCGTCGTGTTGCTCGTGCTCTGGCCCATCGTTTACGGCGGCGTGCTGATCGTCCGCCTGATCCGGAATCCACCGAAGTACTGAAATGAAGACGGCTGGGCTGCTGTGCCTGCTGCTCGCGGTGGGCTGTAGCGCGCAGAGGAGCGCGGGGCCGGAGGCGCAGTACGCCGGCTTCGGCGCACCGCAGCGGGTGGCGATTCGCGGCTATGGCGGCGATGCGATGGAGCCGTTCATCACGCGTGATGGACGTTATCTGCTCTTCAACAACCGCAACGATCCGCGGATCGACACGAATCTGCACTACGCCGAGCGCGTCGACGACCTCACGTTCGATTATCGCGGCGAGTTGAAGGGCGCCAACTCGCCGGCGCTCGACGCCGTGGCGAGCGTCGATCGCGATGGCAACCTGTTCTTGATCTCGACTCGCAGCTACGCGCAGACGCTCTCGACGGTCTATCGCGGGCGCTTCCAGGCGGGCGCCGTGACCGGCGTCGACCTGGTGCAGGACATATCGCTGCACCGCCCGGGAATGGTGATCTTCGATGCGGAAATCTCGCCGGGCGGCGAAGTGCTGTTTTTGGTCGACGGCGAGTTCACCGGCGGACCCAATCCCCAAAGCGCCGACATCGCCGTCGCCATCCGAGAGGGCGCCCGCTTCCGCCGCCATCCGGCGAGCAGCGAGTTCATGCGCAATGTGAACACTGCGGCGCTCGAATATGCGCCGAGCGTGTCGGCGGATCTGCTGGAGCTCTTTTTCACGCGGCTCACGAGCCTGGGCGGCTCGGCGGCGCCGGCGATCTATCGCTCGCACCGCGGCAGCCGGGACGAGCCGTTCGGCGTGCCGGAACGCGTCGCCGCGATCACCGGCTTCGTCGAGGCGCCGAGCCTGTCCGCCGACCGCCGCTCGCTTTACTATCACCGCCTGGAAGACAATCGCTTCGTCATCTACCGCGTCGCCCGATGAGATATCTCTGGTGCCTTTGCCTCGCGCTCGTCGCCCTCAATGTACCGGCGCAGGACTATCCGAACCGGCCGATTCGCATCTACGTACCCGCCGCCCCCGGCGGCACGACCGATAAGCAGCAGGTGGTTGTCGAGAACCGCGCCAGCGCGTCCGGCGTCATTGCCGGCGAGCTCACGGCAAAGGCGCCGCCTGATGGCTACACATTGCTGCTCGCGTATCACCAGCACACGATCAACGGCGCGCTCAGCCCCAATCTGCCGTACCACCCGGTCAATGACTTCACGCCGATCACGCAGCTGACGCGCGCCGGCCTGCTGCTGGTGGTGCATCCCGATTCGCCACCGCGCACGCTGCAGGAGTTCGTCGCCTGGACGAAGAAGCGCTCCGGTGAACTGAATTTCGGCTCGGCGGGCCTCGGCAGCGGCGGCCATCTCGCGGGCGAGCTCTACAACCAGATGGCGCACGTCAAGGCGCAGCACATTCCCTACAAGGGCAGTGGACCGGCGCTCGTCGATCTGATCGGCGGCCGCTACGACTACAACTTCGCCGGGATACAGGCGGCGCAGCCGCATGTGCACTCGGGAAAGCTGCGTGGGTTGGCGGTGACCACGCCGCAGCGCGTCGCCGCGATGCCGGATGTGCCGGCGGTGGCAGAGGCGATTCCCGGCTATGAGGTGGTCGGCTGGTATGGCGTCATCGGCCCGGCCGGCATGCCGGCGCCGCTGGTCGAGCGGCTGCATCACGAGCTGCTGCGCGTGCTCGCGCAGCCCGACGTGCACGAGCGCATCGTCAACGATGGCTCCGAGCCGGTCGGCAATTCGCCGCGCGAGTTCCGCGATTTCATGGCCGCCGACCTCGCCAAGTGGGCGAAGGTGGTGAAGGAAAGCGGCGCGAAGTTCGAGTAATCCGAGGAGGGAAGATGAGACACGCAATTGCTCTGCTCGCGCTCGTCATTGCGGCACCGGCGACGGCGCAGAACGTCGTGAACGAAGCGACGCTTTCCACCGACGCTGCGCTCAACATCGCGAGCGCCGCGCTTGCGCAGTGCCGGCAGGATGGGCAGAAGGTCACCATCTCCGTCGTGGACCAAGCGGGGCGGGAAAAGGTGCGTGTGCGCGACGACGGCGCGGCGCCGCACACCGAAACGCACGCGTTCCGCAAGGCGTACACCGCGCTTACCTACAAGATGCCTTCCGCCGAGTACGGCAAGCGCTTCACCGAGCTGCGCGGCTTGGGGCCGGTGCTGCTGCCGAACATCACCACCGCGGCGGGCGGTGTGCCGATCGTCGCCGGCAAGAATGTCCTCGGCGCCGTCGGCATCTCCGGCACGCCCGGCAGCGCGGGCGGCGGCGAGCACGACGCGAAGTGCGCCGAGGCGGGGATCCAGAAGGTGAAGTTCTAGTTCGGGCTCCGTCCCCGAACTGGCTTTAGGAAGTCGAGCAGCAGCTCGACGGTGCGCGCGGGCTGCTCCTGCTGCACCCAGTGCCCGGCGCCGGGAATGAGGTGGCAGCCGCGAAAGTCTGTGCAGGCGCTTTGCTGCATGCGCTCGAATTCGCCCGGCTTCTGGTAGATGCCCCAGTCGGCGGCGCCGGCGATGAAGAGCGCCGGCACGTCGATGTGCATGCCGGCCACGGCGGCGGCGAGCGCCGCCGATTGCTCGGCGCTCGTCGCGCAGCGGTACCACTGCAGGCCGCCCTGGAAGCCGGTGCGCGCGAAGGCGTTCGCGTAGACCGAAAGTTCGTCGTCGGTGAGCCACGCCGGCGCGAGTTGCGGCAGGTAGGGCGCGACGGTCTCGGCCATGGTCTTGTCGAGGTCCATGACGTAATAGGTCGGCAGCTTCGCGAGCTCGCCAGCGCTCCAGCGCTCGAGGCGGGAGGGTTTGTTGCCTGGCCAGTCGGCGCTTTTATAGTGGTAGTAAGCGCGCAGAAAGGCGGGCAGGCCTTGGGCGCATTCATGCATGTCGCGGTCCGCCTCGCGCGTCGAGTAGTACCACTGGTAATGCTTGCGCCCGAGTCGCGCGAGCTCGTCGTGCACGTGCGGGTCGCGCGAGCCGATCGGCTGGCCGCCGAACGGCGCGCTCATCAGGGCGACCGAATGGAAGAGCTGCGGTCGCGTCATCGCGCAGTACGCCGCCACCGGCGAGCCGAAGTCATGCCCGACCACGTGCGCGGCACCGATGCCCACGCGCGCGAGGAGCTGTGCCGCATCCTCCACCAGGTTGAGCGCGCGGTATGAATCAAGGTCGCCGTCGTAGCGGCCGTCCCAGCCGGTGGTCTCGCCATAGCCTCGCTGGTCGGGTGCGATGACGTGGAAGCCGGCCTGCGCGAGTGTCGGCATTACCTTGCGCCAGCTGAAGGCGAGCTCGGGAAAGCCGTGCAGCAGCAGCACCGCGGGCTGGCCGGACGCGCCCGCCTCGAGCACGTGCATAACGAGGCCGTTCACGCCGTCGACGCGGCGCGAGCGGACGCCGGCGGGCAGGTTCTTCAGAGCCGGAAGATGCGCTCGGCGTTGCCGCCGCGCACCTTGTCGCGCACGTCGCCCGGCAGCGCATCCACGCGCGAGAGGCAGCCCGCCATGTCGCCGATGGTGTGCGGATAGTCGGAGCCGTAGAGCACGTTGTCGGTGCCGCAGACGGAGACGCACATATCGAGCACATCCTGCCGGAAAACGACGCTGTCGACATAGACGCGCCGCATGTAATTGCGCGGCGGCTCGGCGGTCTTCGCGCGCGCGGCGGGAATGTTCTCCCAGCAGATATCGAGGCGTCCGACGAGATAGGGCAATGCACCACCGCCGTGCGCGGCGATGAGCTTGAGGTTCGGATAACGGTCGAGGAAGCCGTCGTAGATGCAGCGCGCCACGGCGAGCGACGTGTCGAACGTGAAGCCGATCGGGGCGCTGAGCTGGAACTCGTGCATGCCAAGCTCTTTGCTCCCGGCCGGCGCGCTTGGATGAACGAGTACTGGCAGCGCGCGCCGGTCGATCTCGGACCAGATGGGCGCGAACGCCGGATCGGTGAGCGCACGGCCGGCGATATTGGCGAGCACCATGACGCCGACGGCGCCAGTGTTACAGGCGCGCGCGAGCTCCTCGAGCGCGAGCTTCTCGTGCTGCCAGGGGAGCGAGGCGAACCAGCGAATGCGCTCGGGCCACTGCTGCTGCGCGCGCGCCATGTCGTCGTTCATGAGACGCGCTGCCTTGAGGCTTATCTCGGCGCTGCCCCAGAAGACATTCGGGCAGGAGAG
>JAEKLK010000218.1 GCA_019509895.1 Betaproteobacteria bacterium
AGCAGCTTGGCGAGCATTGCCTCGGCATCGGTACCCAGGCGTTGGCCGGTTTCGGCCGCGACGAGATTGAGTATCCGATCTACGGTGCGCCGCAGATCCATGCCAGCTTTCTTCCTTCTTCTTGTATGTACTTCTTCTTATGGATGAGGCGCGCCGATTCTGGCATAAACCGGCGCGCCGCGCTTTCATGCGCCGCCTAGAGCTGAAGCGGCGTCTGCCAGGCCTTGAGCTGCGCCATCTCGGGCACGTCGCGGCCGAGCGGCCGCAGCGCATCCGAGGACTCGCGGGCGATGAAGCGGCCACGCCCGCGAGCGGCGGTGAGCCGGCCGTCTTCGACGATCACCGCACCGCGTGAGAGGACGGTGATCGGCCAGCCCGTGAGCTTGCGTCCCTTATAGGGTGTGTAGCCGGTGCCGTCGTGCGTCTGCTCGACGACCAGCGTTTTCTGCGGATCCCAGATCGCAATGTCGGCGTCCGAGCCGACCGCGAGGCTGCCTTTGCGCGGAAATAGCCCATACGTCTGCGCATGGCGGGTCGCCGTGAGGTTGACGAACTCGGGCAGGGTAATCCGCTGCGTGCCGACGCCGTACGTATATAGCAGCGGCAGACGCAGCTCGAGGCCGGGGACGCCGTTGGCCATTTCCTTGAAGCTCGTCTTCTCGCCCTTGGGCAGCTTGCCGTCGCGTCCGTAGGGCGCATGATCCGAGGAGTACACGTGCAGCGTGCCGTCCTTGAGGCCACGCCAGCAGGCTTCCTGCGCGGCCGCATCGCGCGGCGGCGGGCTGCAGCAGAAGAGTGCGCCTTCGATGCCGATATCGATGTCCTTGGCGGTCAGGAATAGATACTGCGGACACGTTTCGCCCAGCACCTTGAGGCCGCGGCCGCGCGCTTGCCGGATCGCCTCAATGCCCTCTACGGTCGAGACGTGCACGATCAGGATCGGGCAGTCGACGAGCTCGGCGAGGGCAACGACCCTTTGGATCGCCTCCGCCTCCGAACCGCGCGTGTGGCAGATCGCGTGGTAGCGAGGCAGCGTATTGCCCTGGTTCACCATGCGACCGGCAAGCCAGGAGATCATGCCGTGGTTCTCGGCGTGCACCATGACGAGCGCGCCGTGCTTTCTCGCCGCCGCCATGACATCGAGGATTTGCTCGTCCGTGAGCCGCGTGCGCTCGTAGGTCATGAAGATCTTGAACGAACGCACGCCGGAGCGGATCGCCTCGGGCAAGTGCTCGCGCAGCGTCGGCTCGTCGGGATTGGCGATGATCAGGTGGAAGCCGTAGTCGATCACCGCCTTGGTACGCGCGCGCTCGTGGTAGTCGGCGAGCACCTTGCGCAGATCGTCGTTGCGGTGCTGCGCGCAGAACGGGATCACCGTGGTCGTGCCGCCGTATGCGGCCGAGACGGTCGCCGAATAGAAATCGTCCGCGGTCATCACGCCCATCGAGGACAGTTGCTCGATGTGGCAATGGCTGTCGACGCCGCCTGGCAGCACCAGCTTGCCGCTCGCGTCGATGGTGCGCTTGCCGCTCAGCGCCGGCCCGAGCGCCGCGACCTTGTCTCCCTCGATGCCGACGTCGGCCTGAAAGGTCTTCTCCGCCGTGGCGACCGTGCCGCCGCGGATCACGAGATCGAGGGACATACGGCGATTTTCCTATATTCCAAGCGCGCACCTTCGTCGATTCGCCTTCCGGCGTTAACGTGTCCGAGTTCGAGAGCTTTCCGTCCTCCAAATCGGAATCGGGCAAACGAATCGTGGTGGTCGACGCCCTCAAAGGTGCTGGATATGAGGTCGAAACGGCCGCGGAGGGCGGGCAGGCGCTCCGCTTGAGAGCGAGCGCGCCCATCTGCACATCACCGATCTTTTCATGCCGGGCTCGAAGGGTTCGAGACCATCGCGCGCCGCAGGGCTGACTATCCGCGAACCACGATCATGGTGATCTCTGCCGGGAGGATGCCCGGCATGAACCACGACTTTCCAGGCGGACAAGCTCTTGGATACCGTGCAGCGGGCACTGCAGCAGCGCTAACGCGCAATCCTTCGTCGAGCGGCTACGCCCGCGCTTCGGCTTGCATTCGCGGCAGGCGGGCACTGAATACGGTGCCGCCGTCGTCCGAGGATTCGGCCACCATGGTGCCGCCGTGCATCGTCACGATTTCATGCGCGATGTAGAGCCCGAGCCCAAGGCTGGTGGACGGGGTGCTGTCCTCCTCCACCCGTCCCGACGGGATCTGCACTAGCGGATTGAAGATCACATGGAGCTGGTCCGCAGGAATCCGGCGTCCGTAGTTCTTCACCTGCACGGTGATTCTGTCGGCTTCGCCGTGCGCCGAGAGCGTAATCGGCTGGCGCTTGGCGCCATGCTGGACGGCGTTGCTCAGCAGGTTGGACAGTACCTGCTGCAGGCGCTCGGAATCGAACTCCCCATGGAGTTCGCCTGAGGTTTCGAGCCGGAAAATCCTTTCCGGGTACGCGGCGCGTATTTCGTCGAAGGCGAGCGCGCAGATCTGTTCCATGCTCACCGTTTCCGGTGATATAGGGATGGCTCGCCCGAGCCGAGTCCTAGTGTATTCGAGGAGGTCGCGGATCATCGCGCTCATCTTGGCCGAGCTGCGGTCGATGCGTTTCGCCGCATCGAGGGGCGCACCGGGCGGCAGCAGTCCTGGGCTGCGAAGGTAAAGGCTTGAATTGGCGATCGCGGCGAGCGGGCTGCGCAAGTCGTGCCCGAGGATCGCGAGGAACGTGTCGCGCGAGCGCGCCACTTCGTCGGAGTAATTGGAGATCGATTCCGCCAGCGCCTGGTCGATGGCTTCGTTGAAGCGCGTCATCTGGTAGAACGCGTTTTCGTCGCCGACCCCGAGCTTGAGCCACAAGCGCAGCACGCTCGCCCGCAGGGCGCGGAACTCGGCGGCGAGCTGGCGCAGATCGAAGCCGGCAAGATAGCGCAGCGCGCCATGCGTCATGGCAGCGGTTCTCGTAGCATCGGCAATGCGCACGTAGCCTTTTGACTTGTAGGCCTGCTCGAGATCGGTCTGGCCCTCCTCGATATCCAGCGCGATGGCCTGCAAGATCTGCTTTGAGTGGTCGCGCAAGGCGAGCGAGGTCATGGTCTGACCCGGCGCGAGCAGCGAAGTGGCGAACGCCTCCCACTCGATCATGATCTCTTCGAGATTCTCGATGATGAATTGCGCCAGTCTCATTGCATTGCCTGCCTATGTGAGCCGCGCCCGGTAGGCGCCGATGCTCCTTGTGTACTAAGAACAGCGGACCGCAGTCCGTCCGGTACCGCACATATGCATGTGGCCGCTCGGCAAGCAGCTGCGGAATTCTCGAGCAGCGGTAGACGCCCGATCGCGAGCGGTGTAGAGATAGTCGGCGTAAGCCGAGGACCTTACCGCTCGACCGTGTCATCGGCAAGGAGCTCTGAAGAGCGCTTCGTCAGTCGACCAGGGCGATGCAGTCGATCTCGACGTCGAACTTCTTCGGCCACGAGCCGACGACGCAAAACACGCGCGCCGGCTGATCGCGCTTGAAGTACTTGCGGTAGACCGTATTCACTTCGTCGAAGTAAGCGCTGTTGGTGATGTAGACCGTGCACTTCACGACGTTGTCGAGCGACGATCCGGCCGCCTTCAGGCACACCTTCATGTTGTCGAGCACCATCTTCGTCTGCTTCTCCACGGTGACGAGCGGGATCTTGCCTGTGCGGCGGTCGGTCGGCGTGAGGCCCGAGACGAAGACCAGGTTGCCCGCGCGCACGACCGGCGAGAGCGGGATGCCTTCCTTCTTCAAGTGCCAGCTCACCCCCGGGACGTCGATGACCTCCTTCTTCAGCTTCCTCATAACGTTTCTCCCTCGGGAAAAGCATCGTCGCCCCCGCGTAGGCGGGGGTCCATGTTTCCAAACGGGGTTCCCGCTTTCGCGGGAACGACGAATTTGTTTCTAGTACTTGTAGAACATCTCCTGGATCGCCTGGCGCTCTCGCGTCACGGTGAGCGCGAGCATCAGCAGGATGCGTGCTTTCTGCGGCATGAGGTCATCGCAGACGATGAAGCCGTCGGCGTCTTTCCTCGGCGTGCTGACCACGCGGCCGTTCCACGAGCGGGTGGCGAGCACGACCGGGATGTTCGCCTGCACCGCGCGCCTGCCGGCCTCGAGGAACGCGCCCGGGTAGGAGCCGCCGCCGAAGCCGACGAGCACCATGGCGTCGGGCCGGCGCGCTGTGAGCGCGTCCACCAGCACGCCGTCAGCGCCAGCGTATGAGTAAACGATATCGACGCGCGGCAAATCTTTCCTGCCGCGCACGTCGAACGGCGTGCCGGTCGTGTGGGGCCGCGTCACACTGCGATAGAAGAGCACCCGCGCATCGGAATCGACATAGCCGAGCACGCCGAAGTCGCGGCTCTCGAAGGTGTCGACGCGGAAGGCGTTCGACTTGGTGACGTCGCGCGCGCTCTGGATCTCGTTGTTGAGGAGGGTGAGCACGCCGCGGCCGGCCGCCTCCGGCGCGGCTGCGAGGCGGATCGCGTCGAGGAGGTTGAGCTCCGCGTCGCTGCCCAGCGCGCTCGGCGGACGCATGGCGCCGGTGAGGACGACCGGCCGGTCCGACTTCACCGTGAGGTGCAGGAAGTACGCCGTCTCCTCGAGCGTCGCCGTGCCGTGCGTGATGACGATGCCTTTGACGGCGTCCGCACTTGCGAAGACGGCGTGGATGCGATCGGCGAGCTGCAGCCATTCCTTCGGGCCGATCGACGGGCTGCCGACCTGCAGCACGTCTTCACCGCTCACCTCGGCGAGCTCGCGCGCCTCGGGGATGCGCTCGAGCATCTGCTGCACCGTCAGCTTCTTGCCGACGTCGGGATAGAGCGTGTAGTCGAGCCGGTGCGGGCCGATGCCGGAGATGCTGCCGCCGGTGCCGAGGATGTGGACGCGCGGTTTCGCGGCCATCAGGGGAGCAGGATCACCTTGCCGAAGAAGTCGCGCGACTCGACCACGCGGTGCGCCTCCGCCGCCTGCGCGAGCGGGAACGCCTTGTGGACGATGGGTTTGAGCTTGCCGTCGGCCACGAGGGCCATCACTTTTCGCAGCTCGAGCACCGACGCGTTCTTCGAGCCCGCAAGGCGCAGCTCTCGGCGGAAGAAGGGAATGATGTCGAACTCCACCACCTCGCCGGCGTGCGCGCCGACCGTGACGATGATGCCACCGCGCGCGAGGCACTGGAGGCTGCGCGTGAACACCTCGCCGCCGATATGCTCCATGATCACGTCGACGCCGCGGCCGCCGGTGATCTCCATGACGCGCTCGGCGAAGTTTTCCTTGCTGTAGTTGATGAGGTGCGTCGCGCCGAGCGCCTTGGCGTGCTCGAGCTTCTTCTCGCTGCTTGCGGTGGTGATGATCGCCGCGGCGCCGGCGAGCTTCGCCACCTGCACGGCGGCGCTGCCGATGCCCGAGCCCGCGGCCTGGATCAGCACGCTCTGTCCCGCCTGCAGGAAGCCGCGCGTGATGAGCACGTGCCAGGCGGTGCCAAAGGCGATTTGCGCCGCGGCCGCATCCTCATAGCGCACGTGTGCGGGCAGCGCGTTGAGGTTGGCGATCGGCACGCATACGTACTCGGCGTAGCCGCCGGGAATGTCGAGGCCGAAGTAGCCTTCCTGCACGCACAGGTTGTCCCGCCCGGCGAGGCAGAACTCGCACCTGCGGCAGGGGATGCGGCAGGTGATCCAGACGCGGTCGCCTTCTTTAAACTCGGCGGCTTCACCGTTCAGCGCCGCGATCTCGCCGGCGAACTCGCGCCCGAGGATGTGCGGGAACTCGACCGGGATGCGCGACGTGCCCGCGCGGTGGTCGATGTCGACATGGTTGATGCCGACCGCGCGCACGCGCACCAGCGCCTCGCCGGGCTTCGGCGCGGGCTTGGGCGCTTCTTCATGGACGAGGACCTCGGGACCGCCGAACTTGTGGAACCAGGCGACCTTCATACGCTCTCCTTGGTGTGCCGCGCCCGGATGGTGTCCGCGATCTTGCGCTTCAGATACCGGCCATCCTTCAGGTCGCCATGGAACTTCCCGTCGGCCACCATCACCTTGCCGCGCAGCACGGTCACGGAGGGCCACGCGCTGACCTCCTTGCCTTCCCACGGCGTGTAATCCGTCTCGTGCAGCTCCTGCGCGCGCACGGTGCGGCGCTTGCTCGTATCCAGCACGACGATGTCGGCATCGCTGCCGACGGCGATCGCGCCTTTGCGCGGATACAGCCCGAGGATGCGCGCCGCGTTGGTCGACACCACGTCGACGAACTTCTCGAGCGGATAGCCGCGCTTCTCCACCGTCTCGGTGTAGATCACCGCCACGCGCGGCTCGACGCCGGAGTTGCCGCCGGTCGTGTCATCGATACGGTTGCCGCGCACCTTGACCGACAGATTGCAGCACACCTCGTCGGTGCCGACGCAATGGAGGCTGCCATGCTGCAGGCCATCCCACAGGCCCTGCTGATCGCGTTTCGACTTGAGCGACGGATAGGTGTGGTAGATCTGCCCATTCGGCTTCCTGTAATCCTCCTCGGTGTAGAGCAGGTACTGGTGCAGCGTCTCGCCGTAGATCGGGTAGCCGCGCGCGCGGCTCTCGGCGATCGCCTGCACGCCCGACGCGGCGCTCACATGCATCATGTAAAGCGCCATGCCCTCGACGTTTTCGGCGAGCCGGATGATGCGGCGAAACGACAGGTCCTCCGAGAGCGCGTTGTGCACCTCGGCCATGTGCTCGAAGCCGGTGCGGTTCTCGGCGAAGAGCTTCGCGTACATGTGCCGCACGATGTCGTCGTCCTCGGCATGGATGACGGCGAGCCCGCCTTCGCGCGCGAGCACCTTGAAGATCTCCCAGATTTCGCCGAAGCGGATCATGCGGCCCGCCCGGCTCGGGGTGATGTCGGTGGTGAAGATCTTCACCGTCGCGTAGCCCGCCTGCACCGCCTCCCTGAGCTCAGCGATGGTGGCGGGCGGCACCTTGCCGCGCAGCATCACGTGGTACGCGTAGTCGCAATAGCACTTGCCGGCCCAGTCCTTGTCGCGCGCCTCGAGCGCGTCGCGCACGCTCTGGCTCGAGGACTCGTCGCCCTCGCGGTCGGGCTTGCACGCGGCGAAGTCGATGAGCGTGGTCGTCCCGCCCCACAGCGCGGCGCGGCTCACCTGTTCGGGCGGTCCGCTCGTGCCGGGCGGATCGCCGGGCCGCATCGGCGGGATGTACCAGGCGCAATGCACGTGCGGGTCGATGCCGCCCGGCATGACGACGCCGCGGCCGGCGTCGATGACGCGCGTCGCCTGCGATGCGAGCGTCCCCGGCGCGCCGAGCGCGGCGATGACCCCGTCCTTGATCGCGATTTCCCACGGGCCGACGCCGTGCGGGGTCACCACACGCTCGCCGCGGATCAGGAGATCGAACATGCTTTCACCTCTTCATCCAGGACTTCCAGCAGGTCTCGCAGCCATTGCGCCTCGAGTCCCTGCGAGATGACGACGATGCGCGTGCGGCGGTCTTCATCCGGCCAGGCGTCGAGCCATGCAGGCGGGTGGAACACGTGCTGCACGCCGTGGATTACCGCCGGCCGGCCCGGACTTTCGAGCACGTCGACGAGGCCCTTGAGCCGCAGCAGCCTGGCACCGCAATGCTCCGCCGTCACCTGGAGGAAAAGGCTGAGCGTGGCCGCGCGCAGCGGCTTTTCGCGGCGCAGGCAGAACGTGTTGATCCCACCGTGGCCGTGCGCCGGCGCTTCGTATAGCGCCGGGTCCCAGCGCGCGGCATCGTGCGCCCCTTGGAAGAGCCGGGTCGCGTCCACCGCGCCGTGCACTGCAGTGAGCTTCGGCGCGGCGGGATTGAGCGCCTGCAGCCGCTCGGCGAGCCCGTTGGCCGCCGGATCGGCGAGGTCGCTCTTGGTGACGACGATGCAGTCGGCGAGCGCCGCCTGTTTCACCGATTGCGGATGCGCATCGAGCGTCGCGGCGCCGGTGGCCGCGTCGACGGTGGTGATTACCGATTCCAGGCGCAGCGCATCCGCGATGTCGCGGTCCGTCATCAATGCATGCACGATCGGCGCCGGGTCGGCGAGGCCGGTGGTCTCGATGACGATGCGCTCGAAGGCGGTGACCGCGCCCGCGGCGCGGCGCGCGAGCAGGTCACTTGCCGTGCGCACCAGGTCGCCGCGCACGGTGCAGCACACGCAGCCGCCTTCGAGGGTGAGGATCTGCTCGTCGCTCGACTCGACGAGCAGGTGGTCGAGCCCCACGGCGCCGAACTCGTTGATGATCACTGCCGTGCGCTCGAACGCCGGATCGCGCAGCAGGCGCGAAAGGAGCGTCGTCTTGCCGCTGCCGAGGAATCCCGTGATCACCGAGACCGGCAGCGCGCTCATACCAGGGATTGCGCGCCGATGATAAGGCGCCCGGTCCTGGCGTGCGGCGCGAGCTCCTCGCGCAGCTGCCGCAAGAGACCCGGCAGGCCGGCATGCACGCCGAGCGTCTCGGCCCCGCGGACGATGAGCCACCCTTGCGGCGCCCGAGCCACGATTCGTAAAGGGGTCAGGTCTTGAATTGCAGCATCCGCATGCATCAATTCAAGACCTGACCCCCGTATGCCGATGATGAAGCCGTCTTCGTGGCGCTGCACGCTGGCCGCTACATCCCAAAGGCGCAGCGCGCCCGAAAGCACGTTCGCCATGCGCGCGTCTCGCAGCATCGGATCGATTCTATGGCTTGACATTTGGTAGGCGCGGCGAAACTATGACAGCGGAAGATTAACGCTGCATTCAGTATTGCTTCGAGTATTGCTTCAGTCGACAAGATATCGCTGACGCCGATGGCGGCGCCAGCGCTTGTGCATATCGAGGAGGAGGAAAGGATGAACCGCAAGCTTCCGTTGCTGCTTTCCGTGTGCTGCGCGCTCGGCCTTGCCGTGGGCGAGGCCGGCGCGCAGGCGAAGTACAACCTGCGCTGGGGCCATTACCTGGCCGACAGTCCGTTCGTGCAGCTCGAGAAGGATTTCGTAGCCGCCATCGAGAAGCGCACCAACGGGCAGGTGAAGATCACTATCACCTTCGCCCAGGGCCTCGGCAAGACCACCGAGCTCCTCATGCTGACCGCCAAGGGCGCGATCGACATGACGGCCACCGCGCCGGGCTATAACCCGGACCAGCTCCATTACTGGCGGGCGTTCCAGCTGCCGCTTACCTTCACCACGAGCAAGCAGGCCATGGATGTCCTGCGCGCGGTGGTCAAGGAGTTTCCCGTCTACAACCAGGAGATGGACCGCGCCGGCGTCGTCTGGCTCTTCCAGCAGCCGCTCGGCGAGTACTACCTGAGCGGCCCGAACCCGGAGTGCGACAGCGTGGCGAAGCTCAAGGGTAAGAAGATCCGCAGCTTCGGCGCGGACATTCCGAAGGCATTCACGGCCATTGGCGCAGTACCGGTGACGGTCGCCCCCACCGACATCTACGAGTCTCTGCAGCACGGCACGCTCGACTATTCATTCATCAACCCGGGGAATATCCAGTCGTTCAGGCTGGTGGAGGTGGGCAAGCAGCACTGCGGCCCGGTCATGGCAATCACCGGCCACAACGTGACCATCAGCAAGCGCACCTGGGGGCGGTTGCCGAAGGAGATACAGCAGGTATTCCGCGACCAGTCGGCGAAAACGATGGACGACTATCTCGCCTGGGTGGGCGATTTCGAGTCGAAGGCGGTCGCCAACATCAAGGAGAAGGGCGGCACGTTCAAGCCTTTCCCGGCGGATGAGCTGAAGAAATGGAAGGCGGACTCGCCCGACTTCCTCGCGCAGTGGGAGAAGGACACGGCCACCGCTACTAAGGATGCCGAGACGCCGAAGAAGGTGGCGGCGCGCTGGAGGCAGCTGCTCGCCAAATGAGGTGGTCGGCGGAGATCTTGCGGCGCCTGGCCATTGGCCTGGTGCTGCTCGGCTCCCTCGGCATGATGCTCTCCATGCTGATCTGCACCGCCGACGTGGTCGGCACCAATGTCTTCGACTGGCCGGTGCCCGGAGCGCTCGAGATCACCGAGAGCACCATGGTGCTGATCGTCTTCGGCGCGCTCGCGTTCACGCAGGAGAAGCGTGGCCACATCCGCGTCGAGATCCTGCATGGCTACATGA
>JAEKLK010000219.1 GCA_019509895.1 Betaproteobacteria bacterium
GTTAAAGAGCTCGGGATCGTAGTAGTCGACCTGCTTGTAGCGCACGAACGCGCGCAGCAGCTCCCTGGGCGCGAGCGCGCCCTTGGCATGCGCCGTCACGTGATGCGCGTATTTGTAGAAGTCGGCGTTGATCAGGTCCACAGCGGCATTCTCGGCGTCGTAATACTGCTTGCGCTGTTCCGGCGTGAGATCCGCGGCGACCACTTCGCCGCCGCGATAGAAGGACGAGGCGATGACGTGCGCGCCTTCCTTGAGCGCGAGGCTGATGAAGGGCTCCATCACCGTGACGGCCCGGTACTCGCCTTTTTTCAGCCCCTCCCAGCGAAACTGCGGCAGGCCGCCCTGGTGGATGGCGACATGCTCGCGACCGACCGCGCTCTCGAGCATCTGCAGAGTCGTGTAGTGCGAGCCGGTGAGCTCCTGCACCACCACCGGCACGTCGGCCATGTCACGCGGCGTCTGCAGCTTCTCGTCGAACGTCACGATCGCCTGCGCCGCGACCGCCGCGCGCAGCGCCGCCAGCTTGCCGCCGCGCTTGCCACGCTCGAGGCGATCGATGCTCGCCCACTCGCAGACGTTGTAGCTGTCGGCGGCGCCGCATTCGAACATCTCTTCCTTCAAGCGCTGGAAAACCGATTTCTCGACGCTGTCGCGCTCGCGGTCGGCGTACGTGGCGCTGAAGCTGACATCGAGCCCGGCGCGGGCGAACAGGCCCTCTTCGATGCCGACGATCACCGGCAGATCGAAGACCGGATTGTTCGGCGCTATGCGGACTTGCGGCAGTTGTGCCATTGCGATTTCCTTTCCTTACGGTCGGCTTCGAGGATACACCGCCCCGTACAAAAATTGATTTGACCGTGCGTGTCCCCTGAAAGACGATGGCGGTCACTGGCGCGCAAGACGCCGAAGCGGAGGTTCACAAGTGTCAAACATCAGCAATCTTTGGCTCACCGGCGGCGCCGCGGCGGCGACGTTCCTGCTGTACGGCGCCTATCTGCACGCGTTTTTCCGGTGGAGCGCTTCGGTCGAGACGATCGAAGCCATGGCGCGCCTGGCGATGCACGACACGGCGCGCGACATCACCGTCAGCAAAGCCTGAAATAGAAAAGGCGGGCTCGCGCCCGCCTTTTCGCTACCACCGAGCCGCCTTAGCGCCCCTGTTTCTCGCGCGCGTTGTCGCGGCCCTGTTTGCCGTGCTCGCCTGCCGCCTGGTCCGCACGGTCGAGGCCGGTCTTCTTGTCGCTTTTCGCGCTCGAACCGCCCGCCGCTGCGGAGCCCGAGTCCTGCGACTGACTCTGGGAAGAGCTCGTGCCGCCCGCGGCAGAAGAACCCGAGGAGCCCGAGGACCCCTGCACGCTCGAGGAGCTGCCGCCGCTCGGTGGGCAGGAGCAGTTCATCGCGCCGGCGCCGCCGGAAGTCGTGCCACCGCTCGCGGCATTGCCGCCTGTCGTGCTACCCGTGGACGAGCCGGTCGAGCCGCCCGCGCTGGACGACGTGCTCGGCGTAGAGGCCGAGGCGCCGCCCGCCGCGGTGTTGGAAGACCCGGTGGAGCTGGAAGGCGAGCTGCCGCCTGAGCTGGAAGGCGAGCTGCCGCCTGAGCCGGAAGGCGAGCTGCCGCCTGCCGCCGCGCTGCCGCCCGAACTGGACGGTGAGCTGCCACCGGTTGCGCCGCTTGACCCGGAGGCGCTGCCCGAGCCGGACGACTGGCTGGTCTGCGCACCCTGGTTCATGCTGGACGACGGGTTGGTGGTCGTCGCGCTCTGGTTCGCCGACGTGCTGCTCGAGACGTTCTGATCGCCCGAGCCGATGTTCACCCCAGGGCTGATGTTCGCGCCGGCGTTGACGTCGGTGTTGCTGATGCCGACGTTCGCATCGACGCCGACGTTCGGATTGACGTTCACACCGCCCGAGGGCGAGGTGGTCGAGCTTGCGCTCGACGGGCTAGAGGAGCCGCCCGAGCCGGAAGGCGAGCTGGATCCGGCGGCGGAAGGCGAGCTCGATCCGGCGGAACTGCCCGAGCCGGTGGACTGGCTCTGCTGCGTGCTCTGGCCCATGGTTGACGACGGGTTGGTGGTCGTCGCGCTCTGGTTCGCGCTCACGCCGCTCGATACGTTCTGGTCGCCCGTGCCAGCGTTGACGCCGGGGCTCACGTTCGCGCCCGCGTTCACGTCGCTGTTCGAGATGCCGACGTTGGCGCCGACGCCGACGTTCGGATTCACATTCGTGCCGCCCGAGGGAGCGGTGCTCGACCCGCCCGAACTCTGGGTGGTCTGCGATTGCTGGTCGGTGGTGCTGGACGACTGCGCCCAAGCGGTGCCAAACGCACCCATCACCGCCGCAGCTGTAATACTTACTGCGAATTGCTTCGCTCTCATGTCGCCTCCGTGGTGGTCAAACGAAATGCTGAATCCCCCGCCGCAACTGTTGTGCCCATCGGCATGTCTTGTGGACAATCTCCCCTCATGAGCAAGGGACCGCACGATATGGGCGGCGAGGCCGCCGGGCCGATCGACACCGTGGATCACGGCATGAAGTTCTGGGAGAAGCAGGCCAACGCGCTGCGCAATACGCTCACCAGCCGCAGGGTAATTCGGCTGGACGAGCTCCGCCGCGCGGCCGAAGACCTGGGACCGCGCTACTACGAGCTCGAGTACTTCCAGCGCACCACCGAGGCGCTGCGGCGCGTGCTGATCGAGCACGGTCACTTCACCGAAGCCGAGCTCACGGCGAAGATGGCCGAGGTGCGCCGCCGTTATGACCCTGCCTAGCGCGTACACCGAAGCGCCCGCGCGACGCTTCAACGTCGGCGAGCGCGTGCGCGTGAAGCTCGCCTTCCCGCCCGGCCATCGCCGCACCCCGGTCTACGTGCGCGGCAAGAGCGGCGTCGTCGAGCGCGTCTGCGGCGCCTTTGCCAATCCGGAGGAGCTCGCCTACGGCTTCGACGGCAACCCCAAGCGCGTGCTCTACCGCGTGCGTTTCCGGCAGCGCGAGCTATGGTCTGACTATGCCGGATCGGAAAGCGACCATCTGGAGCTGGAAATCTACGAGCACTGGCTGGAGGCGGCATGAAACATCACGATCACGACCATTCGCGCGACCGCTCGTTCGACGACGGTCCGCCGTCGGAGCACGAGATCATGAGCCGCGCCATGCAGGAGCTGCTCGAGGCGAAAGGCGTGATAACGGCCGAGCAGCTGCGCCGGCGCATGGAGCAGTTCGATGCCGAGTTTCCACAGCGCGGCGCGCGCGTCATCGCACATGCCTGGGTGGACGCGGATTTCAGGCAGCGCCTGCTCGTCGACGGCAAGCGCGCCTGCGCCGAGTGGGGCATCGACCTGGAAGCCGATCGCCTGATCGCGGTGGAGAACACGCCGCGGCTGCACAACGTAATCGTGTGCACGCTCTGCTCCTGCTACCCGCGCGCGCTCCTCGGCATGCCGCCCACCTGGTACAAGAGCGAGAACTACCGGCGCCGCGTGGTACGCGAGCCGCGCGCGGTGCTGCGCGAGTTCGGCACCGTTATTCCCGAGGAGGTCGAAGTGCGCGTGCACGACTCGAATGCCGACATGCGCTACGTCGTCGTGCCGATGCGGCCCGCCGGCACCGACGGCTGGAGCGAGGAGCGGCTCGCCTCGATCATTACGCGCGACGCGTTGGTCGGCGTCACCGTGCCAGACGCGAAGAGATGAAGCTGCTGGTCTTCGGCGCTACCGGGCCGACTGGCAAGGAGGTCGTGGCTCAGGCGCTGGAGCGCGGATTCCAGGTGACGGCGTTCGCCCGGCGGCCCGGCGCCGTACCAGCGCGCGAGCGGCTGCGCGTTTTATCGGGCGATACCGTGCGCGATCCGCAGGCCGTGGCGGAGGCGGTGCGCGGGCAGGACGGCGTCGTGAGCGCCCTCGGCGTGCGCAACAGCTTCTTTCCGCGCGGGCTGATGCAGCGCAGCCTTGCGAACATCGTGCCGGCGATGGACGCAGCGGGCGTCCGGCGCTTCGTCCTCATGTCGGCGTTCGGCGTGGGCGATTCGAAGAAGGATGCGCCGATGATGCCGCGTCTCCTGTACCACACGCTCCTCGCCTGCATCTTTGCCGACAAGCACGTCGCGGAAGAGTCGTTGAAGCGCAGCACGCTCGACTGGACCATCGTGTATCCGGTGCTGCTGACCCATGCGCCACGGAGCGTCCGCTACCGCGCCGGCGAGCGCCTGGAGCTGCGCGGCTTTCCGTCGATCTCGCGCGCCGATGTGGCCGATTTCATGCTGCGCGAGCTGGTCGGGCGGCGCTTCGTACGCCGCACGGTGGTCCTGAGCGACTAACCCCGCCTCAGTCCGGCGGCGGCTTGCCATCCGAGGGCCCCTTTAGCTCCACCTGGTTGCCCTCCGGATCGAAGAGATAGATCGACGGCCCGTTGCCTTCGGCGCCATAGCGGCTGCGCACATCGCCCGTCTCCACGCCGTGGCACTTCAGATGCTCGACGATCGCCTTTTCGTCGAACGGATCGACTTGCAGGCAAAAGTGATCCATGTTGCGCCCGCCGGCGCCCGTGTCGGCGGCGACCAGGTCGATGAGCGACTCGCCTACACGCAGGTGCGTCATGTTGAATTTCGGCCGGAAAGCCACGTACCGGGCGCCGAGCACGTCGCGGTAGAAGCGCACCATGCGCTCCATGTCGCGCACGCGCAGGACGACATGGTCGATGGAACGGAGGTTCAGGGTCATCGGGAACGCCTCTTGCGAACCGACAGTATCGCGCGCCGGGCGGCGGCGCGACAAAGGAGGCTCGCATGGCGATGCTGATCGTCGGACTGCTCAGGGATGCCCACCAGGCGCGGGGCATGATCCGCGCGCTCGACGACGCGGGCTTCAGCGGCGACGACATAGACATGCAGGGCGGCCTGCTCGCCGAGCTGACGCTGCGCGGCGTGCCCGAGGACGAGGCGGCCACCTTCGCCGAAGGCGTGCGCCGGGGCGGCGCCGTGGTCTGCGTACGCGCCGACGACGAGCAGGAAGCAAGCGAGGCTGCCAATCTCATGCGGGAGCACGGCGCCCTCGACATCGAGGCCTGCCGCGCCGGCTGGCGCGGCCGCGAGCAGGTGCAGCCCGATCCGCCCGCCGAGCACTATGCGAGCGCCTTCGGCGAATATCCGCCCGGGCCGGGGCGCATCTTCGCCGACGCGCGCCGCCGGCCGTACACCGGCCCCGAGCGGCGCGTGGGGCGCGCGCCTTACAGCGGTAGCGACCGGCGCGGCGCCTAGTCGCGCAGCGTCATCACGGCGATCTTGCGCGCCCGGAAGTAAGGCAGCACCACCTTCACCGGCTCGCCCGCTGCCTCGTGCACCGAGATGTAGCGCGGCTCGGCGCCGCGTGTTGGCAGGTCGAACGCCGTCCAGGCGTTGGTCGCCGGGTCGTAGCGCATCACGCGATCCGCGCCCCAGAGGTTGGTCCACGGCCGATGGCGGCTGTCGACATGCACATGGTAGGGCTGCATGCGCCGCGGTAGCGCCACGTAGCTCACCGCATGCGTACGCGTATCGACCCTCGCCAGGCTCGCGCCCCACGAGTTGCCGACCCAGAGCACGTCCGCGTTCTTGTCGGTGCCCATCCGCCGCGGCCCCTGGGCGTACGGCAGCGGGTTGTTGAAGTCGGGCTGGCTGTAGGTCTTGTAGAACTCGATATCGGCCTTGCGCGCCCGCGCCAGTTCGTCTTTCAGCGGCGCGAGCTTGATCTCGGAGGCCTTGCCGCTCTCGCCGTCGGCAACCCCGATGATGTCGTGGATCATCACCGCCCAGTAGCCGTTGCCCGCGCGGTCCGCCGCCGCTCCATAAGTAACGCCGGTGCCGGTCGCCAGCTTGTAGCTCGGGGTCTTGTACTCGGTCCACTGTTCGCTCTTCGGATCGAAGCGCAGCACGCCGTCCGGCGCCGAGACCCAGATACGGCCTTTGCCGTCGTAATCCACGGTGGTCGCGCCACCGGTGGGTGACATGCCTTCCGGCGGGATGAACACATCGATCTTCTCGGTCTTCGGATCGACGCGTCCGACGCCGCCGCGCCCCGGATTGATGTTGAACCAGAGCATGCCGTCCGGTGTACGCGTCATGCCGTGGCTTTGCGCCGCGAGGCCGCTCTTCGCCGGGATCATGAAGAGCTTGACCGCACCAGTGCGCGTGTCGACTCTTCCGAGCGAGGTGCGCTTGTTCGGGATGTTGCAGGTGAACCAGACCTGGCCGGCGTCGTCGAGCCAGGCGTCGTGCACGCCCCAACCGGGGATAAGAGTCGACGGCGTGCCGAGCGACCAGTCGGAACCGTCGTTCTGCACGAAGTTCGCCGGCAGGCCAGCATCCGGATCGAGCGGCAGGTCGAACTCGCGGATCTCGACGCGCGCCGCCTCGCCGGCAGGACGCGGCTCCATCACGATTTTCGGCGAACCGTTGGGCCCGCGGGCGCGCGCGAGATAAGCCGCGAGGTCCTTCTGGTGGTGATCGAGGATGCCGGTCGGCTTGCCGCGCTCCTTCGCCATGTAGCTGCCGTAGACGTTGGCGTTCTTCATGAGCTCGATGATCGCGTTCCACCCCGCCTCGTCGAAGCGATGCTGCAGCGGGTAGCTCGCCGTATGGCAGCTCGTGCAGCCGTTGCGCACGAGCTGCTTCATGCGCTTGTCGTCGTCGCTCGCCTCGGGCAGCGAATCGAGCGCCAGGTTGCCCGGCAGCTGCCGGAAGGTCTGTTCCGCGTCGCTGTTGCGCGCCAGCTTGAGATCCAGCCGGCGATCGCCGGACAGATCGAGCGCGGTGCGCGCTGTCTGGTAACCCAGCGTCTGCGCCCAGACGCGATAGCTGCCCTCGGGCAGCGGCGAGAACTGGAAGTTGCCCGCCTTGTCGGTAAAGACACTGGTCGTGATCGTGCCCGCCTTGGCCGACACGGTCACGCCGGCCATCTTCTCGCCCTTCGCAGAAACGACCGTGCCGGTCAGGCGGCTCTCGGCATGCGCAAGCGGAACTGTCAGCAGCAGTAGCAGCATCAGGCGCATGGGCGCTCCTCGCTAGTCGGGGCTGGGAATGGTTTTGAGGTAGGCGACGATCGCGTCGATCTCCGCCGGCTTGAAGTGGTAGCGAAAGCCCGGCATCTTCGCCGTGCCGTTCGAGATAAAGACGCGCATCGCGTCGTCGTTGCCGCCGGCCGAAGTGCGCGAGAGCGTCGGGCCGTATTGCACGCTGGTGGGCTGCGGCTTGGCGTGGCAGACGCGGCACGACTGGTTGAAGAGCCGCATGCCGAGCAGCTGGCGGTCGTTAAGGTGTTCCTGCGCCGGCGCGCTTAGCGGCAGCGCGGCGACGACAATTGCGATCAGGCGGATCATTCCAGCGGCTCCACTTTGACGAGGGTCGCGTGATGGTTGTTGCCCACCCAGAAGGTGGGCGGCGTGGTGCGGTTGTCGACGAACACGCGCCGCACGTTGGTCGGGCTCGGCAGCGGATACTCGGCGTATTCGCCGGTCTCGAGATCGAGCCGCAGCACGCGGTCGCTGTTCATGCCGGCGGTCCACACTTTGCCGGTCTTGTCGCGCACCACGTCGTAAGGCGCGAAGTACTGCACCGGCAGGGGCCATTCGGAGAATTTCTCAGCCCGGGTATCGAACATGCCGATTCGCTCGGCGCGCCATTCGGCGAACCAGAGCCGGTCCTCCTCGTCCATGCGGCCGCGGCGCGGCCGCGAGCGCGGCGTAGGCGTCGCATACAGCGCGAGCTTGCCACTCTTCGCGTCGATGCGGCCGACATTTTCGCCCCCGAAGTCCATGAAGAAGATGTTGTTCTTCGAGTCGGCGTAGATGCCATACACGGAATGCGGACCCTTCATGCCCTCGTAGGGCTTCCACGTCTGCCATTTGCCGCTCTTCATGTCGAGCCGGTGCAGGCCGGGAATACCGGCGTCGTTGATCCAGAGCTTGCCGTCCAGCGTCCAGCGCTGCGGGCCGACCATCGACTGCTGCGTGTGCTCGTTCTGCAGTTGCTTGGGCAGCGGATACGCCTGAAATTTTTGCGTGCGCTTGTCGAACTTGACCGCGCCCGACTGGAACATGTGCGAGAGCCAGAGATTGCCCTGCGGATCGACCTCGAGGTCGAGCGTGCCTTTCGGATAATCGGGGCGCTGCAGCGGGATCGGAAACTCCTGGTACGCGAGCGTGCGCGGATCAAAGCGCCCCAGGAACTGCTCGTCGAACTGCGAGAACCAGACGATGCCCTGCTCGTCGACGATCACGTCGTGCGGCATGAGCGGTTTGCGCGGCAGCTCGTATTCGGTGATGACCACGCGCGTGCCGGCGCCTTGCACCCGCGGCAGCGCCTGCACCGTATAGGGCTTGGCCTCCGGTCCACGGTTGAGCGTCGCGAGAAAGGCGGCCTGCTTGTCCGCGTCCGGGCCGAAGTCGCGCATCGGATCGCGCGCGATCAGGCGCACCTGCGGCCGCTCGGCGTGGCTGTTGTTGGTGTAGCCGGCCATGCGCTTCATCACGGCGACGAATCCCGCGGTGTCGTGCGTCGACTTGGCAACGCGCTCGAGCGTGTGGCAGCCGACGCAGCCGTAGAGGAACTTCTTCTGCTCGCTGCTGCCGGGGAAGCTCGCCAGCCATTCGGCGTTGGTGAGCTGCACACTGAGATCGGCGGCCTTGCGCAGTTTGAGCTCCACCTCCGCGGCACCGGCGTCGGCCAGCTCCATGCTCACCAGCCCGTCGAGCTCGTAGCCCGTCGCGCGAATGCGCATCCCGTAGCGGCCCGGCTCGAGCCGCCCGGCCGGAAAGGCGTATTCGCCGGCGGCATTGCTCACCACGCTAACGCTCACCGGCGAGCCTTCCTTGCGCGCACTCACCACCACGCCTTCGAGCGCGCCGTCGGGCGAGACAATGCGCCCGTTCAACTGCGCCAGCGCGCAACCGGCGTTGAGCAGGACGATGGCGAGCACCGGGCGCAGCATGAGCCTCCTCTCCGTGGCGACGCGATCCTATACTGAAACGATGAATCCCTTATCGACCCTGGCCGCCGCGCCGGCCACGCTACTGACCGCCCGGCGTCAGACGCTCGCCGTCGCCGAGTCCGCCGCCGGCGGGCTGATCAGCGCGGCGCTCCTTGCCGTCCCCGGCGCCTCGGCCTACTTCGCCGGCGGCGGCGTCATCTACACCGGCGCGGCGCGCGAGCACCTGCTGGGCATCGGCAAAGGCGAGATGCAAGGGCTGCGCGCCGCGACGCAGGCCTATGCGCAGCTCGTCGCGCGCCGGGTGCGCGAGCGGCTAGGCACTACGTGGGGACTGAGCGAGACCGGCGCCGCCGGGCCGAGCGGCAACCGCTACGGCGATGCGGCGGGGCATGCGTGCATCGCGGTGAGCGGACCGGTCGAGCTCGTCGCGACGCTCGAGACCGGGAGCGCGGATCGCGAAGCCAACATGCGGGCCTTTGCCGAGCGTGCGCTGCAGCTTCTCAACGAAGCGCTGCAAAAAACTCCGTAACCTCGCGCGCGAGCGCCTGCGGCTCTTCCAGCGCGGCGAAGTGGCCGCCGCGCGGCATCACCGTCCAGCGGCGGATGTCGGTGTAGGCGTGCGCCGCGAGCGAGCGCGGCGGGTGCAGGATCTCCTTCGGGAATTCGGCGTAGCCGACCGGCACGCGCACCGTGTCGAACGGCCACGGCCGGTGCAGCCGGGCGTGGTAGGGCCAGAAGGACGAGCCGATCGCACCGGTGAACCAGTAGAGCGAGATGTTGGCAAGCATGTCGTCGCGGGAGATGCGGCCATCGCTCCAGGTGCGGAACTTCTCCGCGATCCAGGCCGCGAGGCCGGCCGGCGAATCGGTGAGCGCGTAGGCAAGCGTCTGCGGCTTGGTGCCCTGGATCCACTGGTAGCCGGTCTCTTCCTTCAGCCAGTTCGCGAGGTGCTCGAGATACGCGGCTTCCTCCGGCGTAGCGGCGGCGATCTTCGGGTCGCGGCGAACCGCCAGCAGGTTTATGTGCAGGCCGATCACGCGCTCCGGGTATTGCGAGGCGAGTCGCGAGCCGATGAACGCGCCCCAGTCGCCGCCCTGAACGGCGTAGCGCTCGTAGCCGAGCTCGCTCATTAGATCGGCGAAGCACTCGGCCGCGGCCCGCCTCGTGAATGAAATGCAGCTCGATGCCGCGCAGGCGTGTCGTGAATTGACGAAAGCCGTTTATGCGCGCTTCCTGCGCGCGCCAGTCGAAGCCATCGCGCCAGTACGTTACAAGCTCGCGCAGGTAGTCGCCGCTCGTGCCGGTCGACCACACGGGCAGCGGCGGCTCGTCCGGAAAGCGCGTGCGCGCCAACCGCTCGCGCAGATCGGCAAGTGCGGTCTCCGGCACCTCAAGCGTGAATGGACGGATGCGCAATTCTGCCGGCAAACCAGGTCGCCGAGGTTGATCTGTCATGCGCGCAGCGCGAGCATCTTTCCCCGATGAAGCCCGCGCAGCAATTCATCTGCAAGAAGTGCAAGGCACTGGCGAACGTGCAAACGTACGAGCAGACGCTGGACGGCGTCATCTACTGCCGTTGCGAGTACTGCGGGGCGAAAAACCAGGTGGTCTGGATCGATCTCAGCGCCAGCCAGCCCGGACTGCTGCCGGTAAAGCGCTTGCTGCGCTAGTCAGCTGCGGCCGAGCTCGCTCGCCGAGCCCGGATCGCGCAGCTCTTCAAGGCGTATTTTCAGATCCTTCGCGTCGAGGAAGACGTGCAGCGCGCGGGTGCGTGCGACGCAGGGCGGAAGCTCGCTGAAGAGAAGCCACGCGTTGTCCTCGACCTGCTTCAGCTTCTGGAGAAGCTCG
>JAEKLK010000220.1 GCA_019509895.1 Betaproteobacteria bacterium
GATCTCGGCAAGCTGCGCGCGCGCCGATTCCGGGTTGCCGCTCTGCGCAAAGGCGACGCCGCGCGCGTAGCGCCACGCCACCTGCAGGTACGGCAGGTCGGCGCCCGGGTCGGCGAGCGACAGCACCACCGGCAGTTCGCTGAACTGGGCGTGGGCCCAGTACGGCCCGGCTTTCATCGGCACGACGAGCGGCACCGCCTTGGCGACCTCGTCCGGAATGTTGCGCGCGAGCTTGCCGGCGGCTTCGACCACCAGGCCGGCCTCGCCCGACATCTGGGCCGAGACGACGATGAAGTGCAGGTTGTGCGAGTAATAGCCGAGCGGATAGACGCCCTGCGGCTGGAGTTTCTGGATGTACGCCTCGTCGACCTTCGCCGCCACCTGGTTGGTCTTGAGCGAATCCTGGTAGCGCCCCAACCGGTAATAGATATGCGCCGGCATGTGCACCAGGTGCCCGGCGTTCGGCGCGAGCTTGGCGAGCTTGTCGGCGTAAGCCTCGGCACGCTTGGCGTCGGCCGAAGCCTCCACCGCGTGGATGTACAGATGGATCGCGGCAACGTGGTTCGGGTCGCGCTTTAGCACCGTCTCGAGCGTCGGCACAAGTGGCGCCACCATGTTCCTCGGCGTGGCGCCGCCGCCCTCCCAGTAATTCCACGGCGAGCGGTCCATCAGCGACTCCGCATACAGCGCCTGGATGTCGAGGTCGTCGGGAAACTTGTTCGCGGCGACCGCCATGCCTTGCGCGTATGTCTCGTCGAGCATCGGCCGCTCGAGGCGCGGATCTTCGCTGTAGCGCGCCGCAATGGCATCGATCAGCGCGCGCTCGCGCGCGCTCGCGTTCGCCGCGAGCGATTTCGCCTTCGCGGCTGCGGCCGCGGCCGGCGCGTTCGCCTTCGGATCCATCGGCACGTTGATGTTCGGGCCGAGGACATAGGCCTCGCCCCAGTAGCACATGGCGCATTGCGGATCGGCGCGCTGCGCCTGCTGAAAGGCGCGCTGCGCTTCCGCATGATTGAAGTTCCAGGCGAGGCGCAGCCCCTGGTCGAAGTACTGCTGCGCCAGGTTCGAGCCGGTGGTGATCTTGAAGCTGCGCGTGCCGATGCCCGGGATGATCGGCTGCTCGGCCGCAGCGCCGCCCGGTGCGGCGCTGGCCGCGGCCTTCGCGGCGGCCGGGCTGACTTCGGTACGCGCGGCTTGCGCAACCAGCATTGGCGCCGCCGGCCCGACTGCAACGTTGGGCACGCAGAGCGTGCCGTCGAGCATTGCGAGCTCAGGCACGAAGATGGTCGATTGCGCTTCAGGAAGACCATCGTTCGCGATGATCCCGGCAGCGAGCAAAGCGAGAACCAGCGGCTTGCGCAGCATCGAAACCTCCTCCCAGAGGTGAGTGCGAGCGAGTCTACGCCGATGGCTGCGCGGCGGGCAAAACGGAAGGGCGTTTCTAATATGTTGCCCTGGCATGACGAAATCCGAGAGGTTTCAGTACCTTCGGTAAAATTGGATGGTGAACAAACCCGCCTTTCCTCCGGCCAGCAACTTTATCCGCCAGATCGTCGAGACAGACCTGGCCGCCGGCAAATACCGCGAGGTGGTGACGCGCTTCACGCCCGAACCGAACGGCCACCTGCATTTCGGCCACGCCAAGTCGATCTGCCTCAACTTCCTGCTGCCGCAGGAGTACGGCGGCCGGTGCCACCTGCGCTTCGACGATACCAACCCGACGAAGGAGGAGCAGGAGTACGTCGACGCGATCAGGGAGGCCGTGCACTGGCTCGGCTTCCAGTGGGAGCCGCACGAGCATTACGCCTCGGACTATTTCGAGCGCCTGTACCAGTTCGCGCAGGCGCTGATCGAGCGCGGCCAGGCCTACGTCGATTCGCAATCGGCCGACGAGATGCGCGCGAGCCGCGGCACACTCACGGAGCCCGGCCGCGACTCGCCCTATCGGGCGCGCAGCGTGACGGAGAATCAGCAGCTCTTCGGCGAGATGCGGGAAGGCAAGCACGCTGACGGCGCGCACGTGCTGCGCGCGAAGATCGACATGCGCTCGCCGAATATAAACCTGCGCGATCCGGTGATGTACCGCATCCGCCACGCGCATCACCATCGCACCGGTGACAAGTGGTGCATCTATCCGACGTACGACTGGGCGCACGGTACTTCCGATTGCATCGAGGGCGTGACGCACTCGATCTGCACGCTCGAGTTCGAGGATCACCGGCCGCTCTACGACTGGTTCAATCAGCGGGTCGCCGAGGCGGGCTTCTTTTCGCCGCCGCTCTCCAGGCAGATCGAGATGGCGCGGCTCAATCTGACCTACGTCGTGCTGTCCAAGCGCCGGCTGATCCAGCTGGTGGAGGAAAAGCACGTGTCCGGATGGGACGATCCGCGCATGCCGACGCTCGCCGGCGGCCGCCGCCGCGGCTACACGCCGGGCGGCTTTCGCACGTTTGCCGAGCGTATCGGCGTGTCCAAGGCGCACCAGGTGATCGAGTTCTCCATCTTGGAGGACTGCATGCGCGAGGACCTGAACGAGCTCGCGCCGCGCCGCATGGCGGTGCTCGATCCGGTGAAGCTCGTCATCGACAACTATCCGGCGGATAGAGAAGACATGCTGCAGCTGCCGAACCATCCGCAGAAACCGGAGTGGGGCAAGCGCGACGCGCCCTTCGCGCGCGAGCTGTGGATCGAGCGCGAGGACTTTCAGGAAACCCCCGAGAAAGGCTACTTCCGCCTATATCCTGGTAACGACGTGCGCCTGCGCTTCGGCTACGTGGTGAAGTGCACCGGCATGAAGGACGGCGTCGTGCGCGCTACTTACTATCCGGATTCGCGCTCCGGGACGCCGACGGCGGACAAGTACAAGGTGAAGGGCAACATCCACTGGGTCAGCGCGCGGCACGCACATGCGGCGGACGTGCGGCTCTACGACCGGCTTTTTACCGTGGCCGAGCCCGGCGCCGAGCACGATTTCCTCGCGGACATCAATCCACGGTCGATGACTGCAGTGCGCTCGCAGCTCGAGCCGTCGCTCGGCGCCGCGAAAGCCGAGGAGCGCTTCCAGTTCGAGCGCCACGGCTATTTCGTGCGTGACCGGGACGGCGGCTTTAACCGCACCGTCACGCTGCGCGACTCCTGGAAGAAATAGCCTCGTCGTATTCGGCGGACACGTCGCGGTTGGTGTGATCCGGCAGCATCAGCGTCGCAATGATGCTGACCGCGGCACAGGCGGCGATGTACCAGCCGATGGCGTACCCCGTGTGGTAGTGCGCGAAGAGCGCTGCGGCAATGAGCGGCGCCGGGCCGCCGGCGATCACCGAAGCGAGCTGGTAACCGAGCGAGGCGCCGCTGTAGCGAAGGCGCGGCGTGAACGCCTCGGCGATCAGGGCCGCCTGCGGGCCGTACATCATGTCGTGCGGCACGAGCGACAGGATCACGGCAACGAAGATCCACGCCGCTGAGCCGGTCGAGAGCATGCCGAAGTAGGCGAAGCCGAAGAGGCCGGTGACAATGGCGCCCACGAGGTACATGCGCCGCCGACCGAGGCGGTCCGACATGTGGCCGAAGATCGGAATGGAGAAGAAGGACACGAACGAGGCGCACATGACCGCGACGAGCAGGAAGTCGCGCGTGACCTTCAGCTCGCCCGTCGCATAGCTGAAGATCCAGGCGGTGAAGACGTAGAACGGCGCCTGCTCGGCGAGGCGCGCGAGCGCCGAGACGACAATCTCCTTCGGATGGCGCTTCAGCACCTGCAGCATCGGTGCCCGCTCGATCCGCTTCTCGGCCACCAGCCGCGAGAACACCGGCGTCTCGAGGATCTTCAGGCGGATGTAGAGGCCGATCGCGACCAGCACGATGCTTAGCGCGAACGGAATGCGCCAGCCCCAGGTCTGGAATGCCGGACCCGAAAGCTCGCTGCAGATCAGCACGACTAGGTTGGCGAGGAACAGGCCGGCCGGCACACCGAACTGGGGCCACGAGGCGGCGAAGCCGCGATGGGCGTTGGTGCGCGTCCATTCCATCGACAGGAGTACCGAGCCGCCCCATTCGCCGCCGACGCCCACGCCCTGCAGGAAGCGGAGCAGCGTCAGGATTACCGCGCCCCAAATGCCGACCGATTCGTAGGTCGGCACGAACGCGACCGCGAAGGTGGCAAGGCCCATGAGGATGAGCGTGGCGATCAGCGTCGACTTGCGGCCGATCCGGTCCCCGTAGTGACCGAAGATGGCCGCGCCGACCGGCCGGGCAAGGAAGCCGACCGCATAGACTGCGAACGCCTGCAACGTGCCGGTCAGCGGATCCGACTGAGGGAAATAGAGCTTGGCGAAGACCAGCCCGGTGACGATGCTGTAGAGGAAGAAGTCGTACCACTCGATGGTGGTGCCGATGGTCGCGGCGATTACCGCGCGGCGCAGGTGCTGCGCTGCATCCGGGCCGGCGGGCGCGTGACGATCGAGGGCAAGGGTGCTCATAGCGCTCTCCTTACCCCTCCTCCATGCCTTTTGACGTCGGGGGCAGTTCCAGGTTCCGTATGGCGGAAGTACTTCCTGCCCGCCGGAGCACACCTTTGTTTATTCTGGCCGCATGCAATTCAGGGTCGGCCAGATCGTCGCCAAGTGCTCCTGCGGTAGCACGGATTTCAAGATTCCTGCCGAGGAGCAGTCGGGTCCGCACATGAATTACATGTGCGCCGATTGCGGCCACATCACCCAGTATTCGAAACTGGTCGCGCAGATCGGCCGCGAAGCGAGCCGGCAGCGAAAGGACCGCCTGGCCACGCCCTCTAGCGAGTCGCCGCGGAGCGAGCCGGGGCCGGCGTTCCTTCAGCGAGGTAAGGCCGCTCGCGGATCCGATCCTGATTGAGCCGGTGCACCGCAAAGCAGATCAAGGCGCCGAGCAGGAACGGCGTAGCCGACCACATATAAAGCTTGTCCACCGGTAGGGTGACGAAGAGCGCCCCGACCAGCGGCCCGACGATCGAGCCGAGCCGTCCGATTCCGAGTTCCCATCCCGAGCCAAGCGCACGCAGCGACGTCGGATAGACGAGCGCGCCGCAGACGTTGATGCCCGACTGCACGCCGAGCACGCAGAAGCCGGCGGCAAAGCTCGCCGCGAGGAGCGCACCCTGCGAGCCGCTGACGCCGACGGCGCCGAGCGCGCCGACCACCGGTACGGCGATGATGAGCAGGATCGACACGGCGAGGAACTGCCGGCGGTTGATCCAGGCGAGCAAGAGCAGCGTCCCGACCGTGCCGCCGATCTGCAGCGATGCCGAGGTGAGCGCGGCCGTCGCGGGCGGCAGCTTGGCCGCGGTCAGCAGCGTCGGCGTCCAGAGAAGCAGGAAAAAGTAGCCCATCAGGTTGAGCGCGAAGAGCAGCCACAGGAGCGGCGTGATCAGGTGCAGGCCCTCGCCGAAGAGGTATTTGGGGTTCGAGCCCGGCGCCTGGCGTTCGTCCTCGATCACGAAGCGCGCGCCGGGTGGCACGCGGGTGCCGGGCGCCAGGCGTTCGATCAGGCGCGTGAGCCGGCCGCGCTCGCTCTCATGGATGCTCATGTACTTGATCGACTCCGGCATCCAGAAAAACGCGCCGATGGCGATCACCACCGGGACGATGCCACCGATGAGGAAGAGAATCGGCCAGCCGTGTGACGGCACGAGGGTCGCGGAGACGAAGCCTGGCAACGCGCCGCCGAGCGGCACGAGCCCGGTCGCGATCAGGCCGAGCGTGGCTCGCGAGCGCCGCGGTGCGGATTCGATGTTGATGGCGATCATGTTCGGGATCACGCCGCCAATGCCGAGGCCGGCGACCAGACGCAGCCAGAACAGGTGGTCGAGGCTGGTGGCGTAGGCAGCGACCCACGTCAGCAGGCCGAAGAGCAGAAGCGAGCCGATGAGCGCGTTCTTGCGCCCATAGCGATCGCCGATCCAGCCGAACAGCACCGAGCCGAACAGCACGCCGATGTTGCTCGCCGCAAGCACCGGCCCTAGCGAGCTCCGATCGACATGCCAGTCGCGCACCAGGTGCGGCGCAGCGAGCGCGATGGCGGCGATGTCGTAGCCGTCGAACAGCGCAATCAGCACAGACCAGACGATCAGCTGGATATGAAAGCCGCTGATGCCGCGCTCGTCGAGCAGACGCGAGACGTGGACTACCGGGGTCTCAGCCATCGCCTTCCTCCACACGCAGAAAAGAAGCGGGCCCGTAGGGTACGGGCCCGCTCGTGCATTGCCGTGAGATCGGTCGCGCGCATGTCGGGATTGGCGTCGCTGGACGGAGAACCGCAGTGTCGCCGTGCCCAAGATGGCCGACGCGCGCGGCAAGCACGGGCGGACTGCCGCAAGTTTTGCGCCCATGCCGCATCCGCTCGCGAAATCCCCTAGCGCTCCCAGAGCGTGTTATCGGGCATGCGGCTCGCGATAAACGCGCCGATCGCCGCGACCGCTCCGGCGATGAGAAAGGCCCGATGGAACGCACGCACGATCGCCTCCATGTCGGCCCCCTGCAAGATGTTGGCGCGATCGACCCCCGGAATCAGTGCGAACACCACCGCGCCGAAGAGCGCCGCTCCGGCGGCGCCGCCGGTGGAGCGCGCGAGGCCGTTCAGCGCCGTAACGACGCCGAGGCGCTGGCGGCCGGCGATGGTCTGGATCGTCACCTGGATAGTCGGCATGACGCAGCCAAACCCCAGGCCGCAGAGGAAGCCGACGGCGATGACGAGCGCCATGTGGTCCGGCAGCAGCCCGAGCAGGAAAAGTGCAGTCGCGGCGGCGCTCAGGCCGGTCACGGGAATCCAGCGCGGCCGGCCGGTGCGCCGGAGCACTTGGGCGGAAATCACCGCCGCGGTGACCATGCCGCCGGTCACCGGCAACAGCAAGAGCCCCGCGTACTGGGCGCTTACGCGGTGTCCGAGCTGCAGGTAGATCGGCAGGAAGAACACCACTGCGAAGAGGCATGCCGCAAAGAGGAACACCACTACCGAGGAGAGGCCGATGGTGCGCTCGCGCAGCAGGTCCACCGGCAGGAACGGCGAAGGATGGCGGCGCTCGTGCCAGTAGAGCGCGGCGAGCGCCACCACGGCTGTCGTAACGAGCGCGGCGCTGGCGACGGAAGCGAAAGCGAAGCGATGTCCCACCGAGGTGAACCAGAAGAGCGCGCCCACTGCGCCGATGGCGAAGAGCACATGCCCCGGCAGGTCGCCCTGCGGCGCCGCGCCGCGATGCGTTAAGCCGCGCGGCAGTTGCACCAGGCGCCATGCCGCGAATGCGGCGAGCGGCAGATTGGCGAGGAACAGCCAGCGCCAGCTCATGTGCGACACCACGATGCCGCCGACCACGGGGCCGCAGATGCTCGACGCGGTGAAGACGGTCGCGAAGTAGCCCTGGAAGCGTGGCCGCTCGCGCGGCGGGACGAGCTCGCCGATCAGCGCCTGCGAAAGCACCATGAGACCGCCGCCGCCCAGTCCCTGCAATACGCGCGCTGCGACGAGTTGCGGCAACGACTGCGCCGCGGCGCATGCCGCTGAGCCGAGCGCGAACACGCCGAGCGCAGCGAGCAATACGTCGCGGCGCCCGCGCAGGTCGCCCAGGCGCCCGTACACCGGCACGATGGTGGCGGACGCGAGCAGGTAACCCACCGCGATCCAAGACGTATCGCGCAGTCCGCCGAGCGTCGCGGCGATCGCCGGCGTTGCGGTGGCGAGCAGCGTCTGGTCCACCGCCGCCATGAACATCGGCAAGAAGACCGCGCCGAAGAGCTGCAGGAACTGCGCGCGGGAAACGGAGTCCGCGGGCGCGGACGCGGAATTCGGAGTCAGAGTGAGAATTTTGCCCGGAATTTCGTCGGTGGCGTTGCGTCATGAAAGCGTGCAGCGCGCGGTTTCGAAAACCACGAAGCGAGCGCTGCGGCTATCGGTGGACTACGCACGACAGACGGAGCCCGGGTTCTGAAGCACGCCGCCTATAATCGTTGCATGGGGGGGCTGGTACGGCGGTACAGGGGATACTTCCTGTTCGCGGGGCTGCTCAGCCTCGCGATCAACGTGCTGTTGCTCGTCCCGCCCGTCTACATGCTGCAGCTCTTCGATCGCGTGATCTCGAGTCGCAGCCCGGAAACCCTCATCATGCTCACTGTCGCCGCGGCCCTGGCGCTCGGCATGATGGGCCTGCTCGACGCCTTGCGCGGCTGGCTGCTCATGGGCTGCGGCATCGCGCTCGACCGGCTGCTCGGGCCGCGCGTATTCGAAGGCCTGCTCGCTCCATCCATCACCCTCACCGCCGACGAGCGCGCTCATGGCCTGCGCGACGTCCATACGCTGCGCACGTTCCTGACCGGCGCAGGCATCTTTGCGCTGTTCGACGCGCCCTGGCTGCCGTTCTTTCTCGTGCTGATCTATTTCTTCCATCCGGCGCTCGCAGCGGTGGCGACGGGCGGCGCGCTGATCATGATCGCGCTGGCGGTAGTGAACGACCGGCTTACGCGCAAGCCGATCGAGCGCGTGCAGGAAGGTCTGCGCCGCAGCGGCGCCTTCGGCGACAGCGCCGCGCGAAACCGGGAAGTGGTGCATGCGCTCGGCATGCTTCCCGCGGTGACGCGGCGCTGGAGCAAGCTCAACGACCAGACGCTCGCGGAGCAGATCGGCGCCGGTGGTCGGGCGCTCAATCTGACTGCACTTAGCAAGGTGGCGCGGCAAGTCATCCAGACGGCGATGCTCGCAACCGGCGCCTACCTCGTCATCTCGCAGCTCGCCACGCCGGGCGTGATGCTCGCGGCGACCATCATCCTTGGGCGCGCGCTTGCGCCCGTGGAGATGCTGGTGGCCGGCTGGCGGCAGCTCGTCGAAGTTCAGGATGTCTGGAAGCGGCTCGACAGCCTGATCGCCAAGCAGGCGCACGAGCAGCCGAACACCGAGTTGCCGGTGCCCCAGGGTGAGATCAAGGTCGAACGTGTCGTATTCGGCGTTCCAGGGCTCGAGCGCCCGATCATCCGCGGCGCGAGCTTCGACCTGCAGCCGGGAGACTCGCTCGGGATACTCGGCCCGAGCGCGGCCGGCAAGTCAACGCTCGCGCGCCTGCTGGTCGGCATCTGGAAGCCCACCGCGGGCCATGTACGCCTCGATGGCGCCGACATCACCACGTGGCGCCGCGAGCGCCTTGCACCGCACATCGGCTACCTGCCCCAGCAGGTGGAGCTTTTTGCCGGCACGGTGGCCGAGAACATCGCCCGTCTCGGGAAGTCCGACGCGGCGTCCGTGATTCGCGCCGGGCAGCGCGCGCATGCGCATGAAATGATCCTGCGCCTGCCGAAGGGCTACGACAGTCCGGTCGGTGACGCGGGAGAGCGCCTGTCGCCGGGCCAGCGCCAGATGGTCGCTTTTGCACGCGCGCTCTATGGTGGGCCGCGCGTCGTCATCCTGGACGAGCCGAACGCCGACCTCGATGTCGACGGCGAGGACGCGCTGATGCGCGCGCTGCGGCAATTGCGCGAGGAGCGCATCACACTGGTGGTGATCGCGCATCGCCCACACATTCTCGGCCTGCTCGACAAGCTGCTCGTGTTGAAGGAAGGCTCGGTGGAGATCTTCGGGCCGCGGGCCGACATCGTCTCGAAATTGGCGCGCGTCGTCACGCCAGCACGCGGAGTGGCATGAGCACGGTCGCGCTCAACCCGACTGTCAATCTGCGGCGCATCGTCGGCCTGAGCGTGGGCGTGATGGCGCTCGGCCTGGCCGGGCTCGGCATGTGGGCGGCGTTCGCGCCGCTCTCGGGGGCGGTCATTGCCCCCGGCTTCGTCAAGGTCGACATGAACCGCAAGGTGGTGCAGCACCAGGAGGGCGGCATCGTCAAGCAGATTCTGGTGCGCGACGGCGATCGGGTGCAGCACGGCCAGACTCTCATGGTGCTCGAGGATGTGCGCGTCGATGCCACCATCGACCTGCTGAAGGGACAGCTCGATGGCGAGCGCGCCAAGGCGGCGCGACTGGAGGCCGAGCGCGCCTTGCAGCCGGCGATCGCGGTGCCGCGCGAGCTTGAGCCGCGCGCCGCTGAGGCGAAGGTCGCGGAGATCCTGCAGCGCGAGCAGTCGCTGTTCCGAGCGCGCCGCG
>JAEKLK010000269.1 GCA_019509895.1 Betaproteobacteria bacterium
TGAATCGCAGGATGTGGCAAAGCTGTTCGTCTTGCTCGACGACAAGCGCGGTCGCGACCATGCGGTGTCCCGTGGTTGCTCAGGCGTAGTGTTCTTAACCGACCGCTTGCTGGGTATTGGACTTTAGTCCAACCTCGTCGGCATGGCCGGACCACGCCTGCGTCAATTACCCACAGGCGTCAGATCAAAAGCACATTGCCCGCTTCCGCAAAGCAGAGGTTGCCGGTCGAGCGCGGCGCACGGTCTCGACTTTCCGCTCGCCGAAAATGGACATGAACCCGACATTGGCCGAGCCGATATAGGCCTCGAACCGACTTACACCCAGCAGCCGTTGCCAGAACTCATCTCGAGCTGACGTCTGGACAGACATGCGCTGGCTGCGGCCATAGGATCATTGCCGGCGCCACAAGATCGCATGCCCGTCCGCGGTTCCGATGATGTTCCCCGACGCATCGATGCCGTTAGCTTGGGAATTGCGAAAACCCGCCGGCAGGAACGCATGCAAATCCACCACGCCGTCGGCGGTGCCGTTCCACAGAAGCGCATGAGTCGATCCATCGGCAGTAGTGCCCCAACCGACCTGCCGGCCAGCGGCCACAGCTTTAGCAACCGAATCACTGAACCCATTGGGGTGAAGATCGACGACACTCTGAGCGCTTCCCGTCCAGAGTAGGGCATGGCCTCCGTAATGGCGTTCCAACGGATTGCAACCGCCGAATCCCACCTGTTGGCCGCCGCTCACGCCCCATGCGAGCGAGAAGCAGTATTGGTTCGGATGCAGGTCGACGACACTGCTTGCACTTCCAGTCCAGAGAAGGGCGTGAGTGGTGTGGTCGGCGTTCGACCAACCGTTTCCCACCTGTTGCGCACCATCGGTGCCCCAAGCACCCGAAAAGCTGTAGCCGTTCGGATGGAGATCCACGAGGCCGTGGCTGGTCCACATAAGTGCGTGTTCGGGAGCACCGCCGTAACCAACAATCTGATCGCCGGAGATGTCCAAGGCCTCTGAGTAGCGCAATAGGCCGGCGGGATCGAGGTCCACGACGCTGCTGGCAGAGCCTGCCCACTTAAGCGCGTGGTGGGCGTTGTCGTCGTGTTCTGCCGAGCCTACCTGTATGCCACGGCTCGTCGCATTGACACGAGAGCGGTCCCAAAACCCGCCGGGGTGCAGATCTACAACACTCGAGGCGCTGCCCCGCCAAAGCAGCGCATGATGCTCGCCGTGAGGGGTGCTTAGGCTCTCACCTGCGCCTGCCTGTTCGCCGTCGCCGATCGCGGAACCAGACGTCTCGCCATACCCGCTGGCACTCATAGCAATGGCGACGTATTGGGCGCCGATACTGTTGCCGCTGCCATTTCCGTTGTTACTACTGCTACCAGCACCACTATTGCTACCAGTCCCACTGCCGGCACCGTCGCCGCCGACCTGCAATTGACCGCTATCACCAGTGCTGCCTGGCTGGGATTGGCTACTGTCGCTGTCGACGCCACCGCCACACGCCGCGACTACGAGAAATGCGCCGCTTGCGGCGATAGCAAGGAACGCACCCTTGAGATTCACGCGTCGGATTTTGGTGAGCGGCGCTACTGCAAACAATCCGCTGTTAGGGGTGTCCTAACACGCCACTCGGCCTTGGGAAACATCCAAATTAGGTCGTGCGTAACGAGCCAGGCGACCGTTTGGAGGATGGCGTGTACTAGCTCAACCGTAGCTAAAGCTGGTCAGCCACGACAAATGCTGGAAGCGGACGCTCAGCTCATTTATGCCGCGGATCCAGTGCGTCGCGCAGGCCGTCGCCCAGCAGGTTGAAAGACAGCACCAGCAGGAAGATCGAGAGTCCCGGCCAGATCGCCATCCACGGCGCCTGGTCGACGTAGTTGCGGGCGGTGTTGAGCATGCTGCCCCAGCTCGGCGCGGGCGGCTGCTGACCCAAACCCAGGAACGAAAGGCTTGCTTCCGCGATCACCGCGGCGGCGATGGCGAGCGTTGCCTGGACGATGAGCGGCGCGACGATGTTCGGAAAGATGTGACGCAGCGCGATGCGCCAGTGCGGGTTGCCGAGCGCGCGGGCGGCCTCGACGTAGTCCTCGGACTTAGCGGCCAGAACCTGCGCCCGCGTGAGTCGAATGAAGATCGGCGTCGCCGTGATGCCGATCGCGATCATGGCGTTGGTGAGGCTTGGGCCGAGGAAGGCGGCGAGGGCGATGGCGAGGATCAGGAACGGGCAGGCGAGCATCGCGTCGGTGATGCGCGAGATGAGCGCGTCGACCCAGCGGCCGACGTAGCCGGCGAGCATGCCGATCGGCACGCCGAACGCGAGCGAGATCGAGACTGAGACGACGCCGGCGAGGATGGAGGCGCGAGCGCCCCAGATGATGCGCGAGAGCACGTCGCGGCCGAGCTCGTCGGCGCCGAAGAGATGGGCGCCGCTCGGCGCCGCGCGCACTGTGCTCCAGCTTGTCGCCACCGGGTCGTAAGGCGCGAGCCATGGGGCGAGGAGCGCGATCAACGCGAAGCACACCACCACCGCGAGGCCGAACATCGCGCCGCTGCGGCGCATGAGGCGACGCCAGGCGCGGCGGCGAGGAGTGACTTCGATCTGCTCGAAGACGACGGCCGCCATCAGTGCCGCATCCGCGGGTTGACGAGGTAATAGGCGAGGTCGGCGAGCAGGTTCAGCGCCAGGTAGGCGGTTGCAGTGCAGAGCACGACGCCCTGTACGACCGAGTAGTCGCGATTGAAGACGGCGTCGACGATCAGCTTGCCGAACCCCGGGATGCTGAACACCTGCTCGGTGAGCACGGCGCCGCCGAGGAGCTCGCCCAAACCCAGCGCTCCGAGCGTGATAACGGGGATCAGCGCATTGCGGAACGCGTGCTTCAGCACGACGACGCGCTCCTCGAGTCCCTTGGCGCGCGCTGTGCGCACATAGTCGGAGCTAAGGACCTGCAGCATGGCGCTGCGCGTGTGCCGCATCAGCACGGCGGCGAAGGCGTTGCCGAGCACGAATGCCGGCATGATCATCGCCGCGAGGTTGCCCTTCAGGTCCTCGAACGGGCTGACGTAGCCGGAGGCGGGCAGCCAGCCGAGCTGCACGGCGAAGAGCAGGATCATGAGAGCAGCGTTACCGGCAGCTTCTCGGCGATCAGCTCGCTGACCGGCTTCTGGATGCGCACCGAGTCGCCGAGGTCGCCGTGCAGCACGCCCGAGAGCCAGTACCAATAGCGCACCGGCAGCGGCTCGTCGAGATGGAACTTGGCGCGCAGGAAGGCGACGACGTTCGGATCCCGATCCTCGCCGGCGAGCGCGATCGCCGGATCGCCGGGAAGGAGCTGCTGCAGGCCGAAGATCAGGATCGAGACGAAGAACAACGTCGGGACGATTGTCGCCAGGCGCTGCAAGAGGTAGTTCAGCATGCGATTGTGGCCTTCGTCGTTCCCGCGAAGGCGGGAACCCAGTTGCTTTAAAAACAAACGGGGTCCCCGCTTTCGCGGGGACGACGGCGCGGGGTCTTAATTCATCTTGAGGCCTTGCACGCGCACCATGCCGTCGGGAATCGTGCGCAGGCCGGAAAGCTTGGCGCTGTGCGCCCACAGCCAGTGCCGGTGGTAGAGGTACACGATCGGCCGGTCCTTCGTGACCTGCACCGCGACCGCGTCGTAGAGCTTGGCGAGCTGACCGGGATCGAGCGTGGTGCGCGCTTTCTCGATTGCTTCGTCGACCTGCGGGTTGCAGTAGCCGGAAGTGTTGAGCGGTCCTTTGCAGGCGATGAAGGTCTGCAGGTTGCCGTCGGGGTCGGCGCGCCCGCTCCAGGCGAGCACGTAGGCCTCGAACTGGCCCTTGTCGGCAAGGTTGAGCGAGGTGGCGAACTCGGTCGACTGGATCTTCACGTCGAAGCCGGCGTCCTTCGCCATCGCCTGCACCACCTGCGCCACGCGCTGCGCGCCCGATTCCGTCGGCGTCATCAGCGTGAAGCTCGGGTTGGTCACGCCGGCTTCCTTCAGGAGCTGCTTTGCGCGCTCGACGTTGCGCTTGGGGATCGGCGCGCTCTTGCCGTAATAGCGGTTGCTCGGCGCCACCCACTGGTTGCCGACCTGTGCCTCGCCGTCCATCGCCACCTTGACGATGGCGTCGCGATCGAGCGAGAGCTCGAATGCTTCGCGCACGCGGGGGTCCTTGCCGAGCGGGTTCTTCTGCGCCATCTCGCTCTTGCCGGTATTGATGGTGATGCCCTGGTAGCCGATCTCGACGATGCGTTCGATCTTGAAGCGGCTGTCGCTCTTCAGGCCCGGCACGTCGTTCGGCGCCAGGCGCTCGATGAAGTCGAGCTGGCCCGAGCGCAGGTTGGCGAGGCGCACGGTCGCATCGACAATCGGCAGATAGACGATGCGGTTGAAGTGGATCTCGTCCTTGTTCCAGTAGTTCGGGAAGCGCTCGAGCACGATGCGGTCCTGCGCCACGCGCTCGACGAAGCGGAACGGGCCCGAGCAGACCGGGTGTGCGCCGAACTTGTCGCCTGCGGCCTGCGCCGCCTTGGGGGAGACCATCATGCCCGCGCGGTCGGTGAGCGCTGCGAGCAGCGGTGCGAATGGCGCCGAAAGGTTGATGCGAACCGTCGCTGCATCGACGGCATCGACGCTCGACACCGGCGCCAGCTCGCCGCGGCGGTTCGAGCCCTGCATGTTCTTGTGGCGCTCGAGGTTGAACTTCACCGCCTGCGCGTCGAGCTTCTCGCCGTCGTGGAACGTCACGCCGCTGCGCAGCTTGATCGTCAGCGCCTTGTTGTCGGCCGACCATTCGTAGCCGGTCGCGAGCTGCGGCACGATATTTAGCTTCTCATCGAGGTCGAAGAGCTTGTCGCACAGGCCCGCGAAGACGATGCGCCCGACGAAGGTACGCGCCATCGTCGGGTCGAGAATGTCGGGGTCTTCCGCCAGGCCGATGCGCAGCGTCTGCGCATTCGCAACCGCCGCGAGCGTGGCGAGCGCCACGAAGATGAGCTTTCTCATGCCGAACCTCCTCGAGTTTGGAAGGCTGCCTGTAGCCGCGCGAGTCTCTCATTGACCGCCGTCACGCGTGAAGCGGGGCGAAACGGCTCGATCTCGCGCCAGAAGTGGCACGCGACGCCCGACTCGAGCGGCGGCTCCTCGGCCGCGCAGCGCTCGCGCGCCCATGGACAGCGCGTGCGGAAGCGGCAGCCCGACGGCGGGTTGAACGGGCTCGGCACATCGCCCTGCAGGAGGGTGCGCTTGCGCACCGCGGCCGGATCGGGGACCGGGATGGCGGAGAAGAGCGCGCGCGTATACGGATGGCGCGGCTCGGCGAAGAGCGTGCGCTTGTCGGCGAGCTCGACGATCTTGCCGAGGTACATTACGGC
>JAEKLK010000221.1 GCA_019509895.1 Betaproteobacteria bacterium
GCGATGCGGTGGTGCCGGAGGTGTAGAGGAGCAGGAACGGATCGCGCGCGTCGGGCGCGGGATGCGAATCGGGCAGCGTCTCGCGCGCCTCGAGCTGCGCCAGCGGCATCGCCGCGGTGAGGAAGAGCTTCGCGCCGCTGTGCGCGAGGATCATCTCGATCTCCGCGCCGCGGTAAGGCATGTGCACGGTGCACATCACGGCGCCCAGGCGGTTGATGGCGAGATGCGCGATCAGGAACTCGGGCGTGTTGGGTAGCTGCAGCGCGACCACGTCGCCCGCGCCGATGCCCTTCTCTCTCAGGCCGGCCGCCAGGCGCAGCACGCGATCGTTCAATTCACGCCAGGTCAGCGTGCCGGCGCCCCACACGAGCGCCGGCTTGTCCCCGCGCGTGGCGACGTGCTTGCGCAGCCAGCGAGCGAGCGTGTCGTCGTCGCTCCACCAGCCGTTGAAGACGTAATCGGCCTCGTCGGGCGGGCAATAGGCGGGGCGATCCATCGGCACTAATATTAGACGATGGACGAAGCGCTGCTTCTTGCCCGCATCCAGTTCGGGCTGAACATCGGCTTCCATATCCTGTTCCCGACGATCACCATCGGCCTGGGCTGGCTGCTCGTCTGGTTTCGCGTCCGTTATCAGATGACGGGCGCGCAGTCGTGGCTCAGGGCCTACAAGCTCTGGGTGAGGGTATTCGCGCTCTCGTTCGCCATGGGCGTGGTCTCGGGCGTGACGATGAGCTTCCAGTTCGGCACCAACTGGCCGGGCTACATGAACCACGTCGGCAACATCGCCGGCCCGCTCCTCGCCTACGAGGTGCTGACTGCTTTCTTCCTGGAAGCGAGTTTCCTCGGCGTCATGCTGTTCGGCATGGAACGCGTCTCGGACCGCGTGCATGTCGCCTCGAGCATCATCGTCGCCGGCGGTACCACCGTGTCGGCGTTCTGGATCCTGGCACTCAACTCGTGGATGCAGACGCCCAACGGGCATGTCGAATCGCCGGCCGGCCTGATCGCGGACAGTTGGTGGGCCGTGATCTTCAATCCGTCCTTTCCCTATCGCCTGGCGCACATGCTGCTCGCTTCGGGCATCACCGCGTCCTTCCTGGTCGCCGGCCTGTCGGCGTGGCGGCTTCTCGCCGCGCCGCGTGATGAAGCGGCGCTTGGCACGCTGCGCCTCGGCGCGCGCATCGCGGCGGTGCTCGTGCCGCTGCAGATTTTGGTCGGCGACCTGCACGGGCTCAATACGCGCGAGCACCAGCCGGCCAAGATCGCCGCGCTCGAAGCGATCTGGCATACGGAGCGCGGCGCGGCGCTCACGCTGGTCGGCATTCCGAACGAGCGCGAACGGCGCACCGACTTCGCGCTCACCATTCCCAAGGCCGCATCGCTCATCCTCGCGCACGACCCGCAAGCCGAGCTCAAGGGCTTAGACGCGTTCGAAGACCACCCGCCCGTGGCGCCGGTGTTCTTCGCTTTCCGCCTGATGGTGGGGACCGGCGTGCTGATGCTGCTCCTCGCCTGGGGAAGCCAGTTCTGGCTGCGCGCGCCGCCGCGCTGGCTGCTCTGGACGTTCAGCGGCTTCACATTCGCCGGCTGGGTAGCGACGCTCTCCGGCTGGATCGTCACCGAGATCGGCCGCCAGCCGTGGCTCGTCACCGGCATCCTGCGCACCGCCGACGCCGTCGGCCCGGCCAGTGGCGCGCGCCTCGGCTCCAGCCTGACCGCTTATGTCCTCACCTATACGGCGCTGCTGATCGCGTACATGGTGACCCTCACGCACATGGCACGCGGCAATTCAGTGCCTGACCCCGCTCTCGGGAGGCGGTGATGGATCTGGTACTGGTCTTTGCCGGGCTGATGGCGTTCGCGATCCTCGCGTACGTGCTGCTCGACGGGTACGACCTCGGGGTCGGCATGCTGATGCCGGCCGCGAGCCGCGACGAGCAGGAATTGATGGTCGCGTCGATCGCGCCCTACTGGGACGCGAACGAGACCTGGCTGGTGCTCGGCATCGGCCTGCTCCTGGTCGCCTTCCCGGCGGCGCATGGCGAAATTCTCGGCGCGCTCTATCTGCCGGTCGCCGCGATGCTCGTCGGGCTCATGCTGCGCGGCGTCGCCTTCGAGTTGCGCGTCAAGGCGGAAGGCTGGCACCGGGAGCTGTGGAACTGGCTTTTCTGGGCGGGCTCGACGCTCGCTTCGTTCGCGCAAGGCCTGATGCTCGGTCGCTACGTCACCGGCTTCGAGCCCGGCTTCGGTTACTGGCTATTCGCGCTCACGGTGGGTGCGAGCCTCTGCGGCGGCTACGTGCTGCTGGGGGCCACCTGGCTGGTGCTGCGTACGCGTGAGGACCTGCAGGCGAAAGCGATCGGCTGGGCGCGCTGGGGATTGCTCTGGGTGGGGCTCGGTATCGCACTGATCAGCCTCGGCACGCCGCTCGTGTCGGAAACGGTGCGCGGCCGCTGGTTCGACTTCCCGCGCACCGCCGGGCTCATGGTCCTGCCGGCCGCGACCGCGGCGATCGGCGGCTGGGTCTGGGTAGCGCTCGGCCGCTCCGAGACGAAGCCCTTCGCCGGTGCCGTAGCAATCTTCGTGCTGGCGTTCATCGGCCTCGCCTACAGCATTTTCCCGTACGTGCTGCTCGATCGGCTCACGATCTGGGACGCAGCGGCGCACGAGAGCGCGCTGCGCTTCGTCGGCATCGGTGTGCTCTTCGTGCTGCCGCTCATCCTCGGCTACACGATCTATGTCTACCGAGTCTTCCGCGGCAAAGTGCAGCGCGGGATGTACCAGCACTAGAACCAGCACTAGAAAAGAAAAGGGCCCGCGAGCGCGGGCCCTTTTTTCGGAAAGCGCGGTAAGGCTACGCGGGGCGCGGAATCGGCACGAAGAACGACTCGCGCACGACATCCTTGCCGGCGATCAACTCTTCTGCTTCACGCCGCTCTTCATCGAAGACGACGGCGGCCAGCTTCTGCAACGTCTCGCGCGCTTCGTCGAGCGTCCGACCATGCGAGTTCACGCCGGGCAGTTCCTCGATGAAGCCGATATAGCCGTGGTTCGACTTGAGATACACCGCGGTAAACGCGAGGCGACCTTGTTCCATTCGTTCCTCCTGCTGATTGCGAATAGAGAGGTTACGCGAACAACCTTACAAAAGTATTTCGATGCCGAATTTTTTTAACTGTGGTCGTTAACACGACATCCTGTTTTTGCGCCGCGCAATTTCCGCTGCGTAAAAAATTGCTGCAGCGCTCAATGCATATTCTTTTAACGCTCGAGCATATTCTTCTTGTCCTTGCGCTTCGCCCATTCATCTGCATCGCGCGGCGCGGGCTTGCGCTCAATGATCGGTTTCCAGATCTGCGAGAGCTCGCGATTGAGCGTGATGAATTCCTTGTGGGCATCGGGCACGTCGTCCTCGGCGAAGATCGCTTCCACCGGACACTCGGGCACGCACAGCGTGCAGTCGATGCATTCGTCCGGGTCGATCACCAGCATGTTCGGCCCCTCGCGAAAGCAGTCGACCGGGCAGACGTCGACGCAGTCGGTGTACTTGCACTTGATGCAGCTCTCGGTGACGACGTAAGTCATGGCGAATCAAGAGTTTAGCACCGGCTCATCGCCCCGGAGGGCGCCGGACGCATAATAGAGGCCTTCCTGCCTTACCCCTAACGGAGAACCATGAGCAGTCAGCAGATAAGTCATGTCACCGACGCCTCCTTCGAGCCCGAGGTGCTGAAGTCCGAGACGCCCGTGCTGGTCGACTACTGGGCCGAGTGGTGCGGGCCGTGCAAGTCGATCGCCCCGATCCTCGACGAAGTGGCGAAGGAATACCAAGGGCGCCTCAAGGTGGCAAAGATCAATGTCGATGAGAACCAGAACACGCCTGCGAAGTTCGGCATCCGCGGAATTCCGACGCTGATGCTCTTCAAGAACGGCAACGTCGAGGCGACCCGGGTCGGCGCGCTTTCCAAATCGCAGCTCACCGCTTTCCTTGACAGCAATATCTAAACGCCTTACTCTGTTTTGAGAGCCGCGCCGGAGGTCCGGCGCGGCAGCAACAACCGAGCGCCGAAGAAATCCTGAGGCGCAAATCCCGAGAATGAGCAGGCCCCAGGCAGTCCAGCCGGAAGCAACGCGTTCATCCCAACGACCCGAGGCGCAGGCGCCCGTCGCCACGCCCGCGGGCGCGTTGCCGATCCCGACGCACCTTTCCGAGCTCAAATCCCACCACGTGACGCAGCTCGTCGAGATGGCCGTTTCCAACGGCATCGAGAACGCGAGCCGCATGCGAAAGCAGGACCTGATCTTCGCGCTGCTGAAAAACCAGGCGAAGAAGGGCGAGTCGATCTTCGGCGATGGCACGCTGGAAGTGCTGCCCGACGGCTTCGGCTTCCTGCGCTCGCCCGAGACCTCGTACCTCGCCAGCACCGACGACATCTACGTTTCTCCGTCCCAGATCCGCCGCTTCAACCTCCATACCGGCGATTCGATCGAAGGCGAGATCCGTACGCCCAAGGATGGCGAGCGCTACTTCGCCCTGGTCAAGGTCGACAAGGTCAACAGCGAGACCCCCGAGGCGGCGAAGAACAAGATCCTGTTCGAGAACCTCACGCCCCTTCATCCCGACGAGATGTTCAAGCTCGAGCGGGAGATCAAGGCCGAGGAGAACATCACCGGGCGCGTGATCGACATCGTCGCCCCGATCGGCAAGGGCCAGCGCGGGCTGATCGTCAGCCCGCCGAAGGCCAGCAAGACGGTAATGCTGCAGCACATCGCGCACGCCATCGTCGCCAACCACCCCGAGGTGGCGCTGATCGTGCTGCTGATCGACGAGCGCCCGGAGGAAGTGACCGAGATGTCGCGCTCGGTGCGCGGCGAAGTGGTCGCGTCGACCTTCGATGAACCGGCCTCGCGCCATGTGCAGGTGGCCGAGATGGTGATCGAGAAGGCGAAACGCCTGGTCGAGCACAAGAAGGATGTGGTGATCCTGCTCGACTCGATCACCCGCCTGGCACGGGCGTACAACACGGTGGTGCCCGCCTCCGGCAAGGTGCTCACGGGCGGTGTGGATGCCAACGCGCTGCAGAAGCCGAAGCGTTTCTTCGGCGCCGCGCGCCACATCGAGGAAGGCGGCTCGCTCACCATCATCGCCACCGCACTCATCGACACCGGTAGCCGCATGGACGACGTGATCTACGAGGAGTTCAAGGGCACCGGCAACATGGAGATCCACCTCGATCGCCGCATGCACGAAAAGCGCATCTATCCGGCGATCAACGTGAACCGCTCCGGCACCCGCCGCGAGGAGCTGCTCATTGAGCAACCGATCCTGCAAAAGGTCTGGGTGCTGCGGAAGCTCCTCTTCCCGATGGATGAGCTCGAGGCGGCCGAATTTCTGATCGACAAGCTGAAGGCCACCAAGTCGAACGCCGAGTTCTTCGATTCGATGCGCCGGGGCTAAAAAGGCCTGTATAATCCGCGCCTTCGTAAAGCAGGGCCGCTCATGAAACCAGGCGTACATCCCGACTACCGGCCGGTGATCTTTCTGGACACCAGCACCAATCACGGCTTTTTGACGCGCTCGGCGATCGATACCAAGGGTCGCGAGACGATGAAATGGGAAGACGGCCGCGAATACCCGGTCGTCAAGGTTGAGGTCTCCTCCGAGTCCCATTCGTACTACACCGGCAAGCAGAAGATCGTCGATACCGCCGGCCGCGTCGAGAAGTTCAAGCGCCGCTACACCAAGAAAGCCAAGTAACCGCCGGGGCCAATGCTGCCCCGGATCACGCTCCCGCCGAATAACGCGGCGCTGGCCGGCCTCGCGGCGCTGTTCATCGTCCCGGGACTTGCCAACCACGATCTGTGGAAGACCCAGGATGCGATCGGCCTGGGCATCGTGCACGCCATGGCGACCAGCGGCAACCTGCTCGTGCCGAGCATTGCCGGCGAGCGGTGGCTCTATGACCAGCCGCTCTACCACTGGGTGGCGCTCGCCTTCGGCAGCCTGCTCGGGTCGGCCATGCAGTTCCATGCCGCCGCGCGCCTCGCAAGCGGCGCATTCGTCGCCGGCGCCTTCACCCTGCTCTATTTCGCCGCCCGCCAATGGAGTGACGAGGAGCTGCGCCGCACCAGCGGCTGCGCCGCCCTGCTCATGCTGCTCGGCTGCGTCGGCCTGCTGGTGCATGCGCACGAGGCGCTGCCGGAGCTCGCGTCGCTCACCGCCGTGTGCGGGGCGCTCGCCGCCTTGCCTTATGCGACGCGCCGGCCGCTTGCCGCCGGTCTCGCCTTCGGCGCGGCGCTCGGGCTCGCATTCCTCGCGGCAACGTGGATCGCGCCGGCGAGCCTCGCGGCCGCGGTGGTCGCGGCACACTTCGCCTGCCCCGAGTGGCGCACGCGGCGCACGGCGGCCTTCCTCGGCATCGCACTCGTGGTGGCGCTCGTCGTCGGCGCCAGTTGGCCCCTGGCGCTCGCCCTGCGCGCGCCGGAGGGCTTCGCCGAATGGCGCACCATCCTTTTCTCGCGCGAAGCGCCCACCAGCGTGAACCTGCGCCATTTCGTCGCCACGATGAGCTGGTTCGCGTGGCCCGCCTGGCCGCTCGCCGCCTGGACCGCGTGGTCGCTACGCGCGCGGCTGCGCGAGCCGCGTCTTTTCGTGCCGGGCGTGGCGGTGCTCGTCATGGCGCTTTTATGCATCGCCTGGGGACCACCGCAGAACGAGAACCTGATACCGCTCCTTGCGCCGCTCGCGCTCTTCGCCACTTTCGGCATCTTCACCCTGCGCCGCGGCGCGGCCGGCGCGCTCGACTGGTTCGGCGCGCTCGCCTTTGCGGTGTTCGCGGGCCTTGTCTGGCTCGGCTACATCGCCATGCTTACCGGGGTGCCCGGACCTGTGGCGCGCAACTTCGCGCGCATCGCGCCGGGCTTCGTCGCGCAGCTGCAGCCGTTCGCGCTCGGCTTCGCCGTCCTCATCGCCGCGGCCTGGCTCTACCTGATCTGCTGCACGGCGCACTCGCCGCTTCGCAGTCTGGTCCGCTGGGCAGGCGGCATCGTGCTGCTGTGGGGCACCTTTGCCGCGCTGTGGATGCCGTGGGTCGATTACCAGAAGAGCTACCGCGGCGTGGCGCTCGAGCTGCGCAGCCGGATGCCGCCGAACTCGCGCTGCATCAGCGGTCGCGGCATTGGTGTGTCGCAGGCGGCGGCGCTCGACTACCATGGCGGCATCCGCACGCAAGGCTATGACGCGCTGCGGCCGGCCGCTTGCCCGCTGGTGCTCGTGCAGGGCACGGCGCAGAGCGAGTTCGACGCCCCGGCCGCCGTCGCGGGCCGCCGCTGGGTGAAGCTCGCTGACCTCGCCCGTCCCGGCGACCGTGCCGAACGCTACCGGCTCTACCGGCTCGAACGATGAACACCACATCCCCCACCGCCTGCCCATCCTGGACGGCGCTCGCCGCGCACGCCGAGTCATCGAGCGGGCTGCACCTGCGCGCGCTCTTCGCCGCGGACGGCGAACGTGCCCGCCATCTCGTCACCGAAGCGGCCGGCGTGCGCCTCGACTACTCGCGCCAGCGCCTCGGCGCTTTGACCCTGCGGCTGCTCGCGCACCTCGGCGAAGAGCGCGGTTTTGCCGAATGGCGCGATGCGCTGCTGAGCGGCGGGCATATCAACAATACCGAGGACCGCCCCGCCTGGCACACGGCGCTGCGCGCCGCCCATCCGCCGCCCGAAGTTCACGAAACGCTCGAGCGCATGGGCGCGCTGGCGCGGCGCCTGCGCGAGGAGCGGCGCTTCACTCGCATCGTCAGCCTCGGCACCGGCGGCTCGGATCTCGGGCCGCGCCTGCTCGCCGATGCGCTGGCCGACGGGCAGCTCGATGTGCGCTTCGCCGCCAACGTCGATCCGCGCGACCTCGAGCGCGCCCTGGAAGGCGCCCAACCAGCGCAGACGCTCGTCATCGTCGTCTCGAAGACCTTCACCACGCAGGAGACGATGGCGAATGCCGCGCGCGCGAAGCGCTGGGGCGCGCAGCATTTCTACGCCGTGAGCGCGAATGTCGAGGCGGCCCGGCGCTTCGGCGCGTCCGAGGTATTGCCGATGTGGGACTGGGTCGGCGGCCGCTACTCGGTGTGGTCAGCCGTCGGCTTTGCTGCGATGTGCGCGCTTGGCATGGAAGCATTCGGCGAGTTCCTGGCCGGCGGCCGCGAGGTGGACGAGCACTTCGCGAGTGCGCCGATCGGGCAGAACATCCCGGCGCTGATGGCACTGCTCGGCGTCTGGAACACCAACTTTCTCGGTGCGCCGACACACGCCGTGTTGCCGTATGCCAATGCGCTGCGCCTCCTGCCCGCTTACCTGCAGCAGCTCGAGATGGAATCCAACGGCAAGCGCGTCGACCGCGAGGGCCGCACGGTGGATTACGCCACCGCACCCATCGTCTGGGGCGCCGAGGGCACGGTGAGCCAGCACTCCTTCCACCAGCTCCTGCACCAAGGGACGCAGGTCGTGCCCGCGGATTTCATCGACCTCGGCTTGGAGGAGAACCTGAGCGCCAACGCGCGCGCGCAGGCCGATGCGCTCGCCTTTGGGACAGATGAGCGCACTGATGACCGCCTGCCACCCTACCGCCGCTACCCCGGCAACCGCCCCTCGAGCATGCTCTTTCTCGACGGCTGCACGCCGCGCAATATCGGGCGGCTGATCGCGCTCTACGAGCACAAGGTGTTTGTGCAGGGCGTGATCTGGAACATCAACAGCTTCGACCAGTGGGGTGTCGAGCTCGGCAAGGAATTGGCCAAGAAACTGCTCTCCCGGAGATAGACATGGACCAGGAAACCTTCAACCTCAGCATTCGCAAGTTCCTGAAAATGGTGGGCGTCAGCTCCCAGCGCGAGATCGAGCAGGCGGTGCAGAAGGCGCTCGCGGCGAACAAGCTTTCGGGCAGCGAAAGCCTGCCGGCACACGTCACCCTCGAGATTCCGAGCCTCGGCCTGAAGGTGCCGTTCCACGGCGAGATCAAACTAAAATAGGCGAGATGAACAAGGCCCGCGAATTCGACCAGTCGGTGCTCTCGGAGCTGAAGGCGCTGATGGGCGAGCGGGTCTCGACCTCCTCCGCGGTGCGCGAGCACCACGGCAAGGACGAGTCATACTTTCCTTACGCGCTGCCCGACGCCGTCGTCTTTCCACACACCACGGAAGAAGTGCGCGACGTCGTCAACATCTGCCGCCGCCACCGGGTGCCGATGATCCCGTTCGGCGTCGGCACTTCGCTCGAGGGTCACATCCTCGCCATCGAGGGCGGCGTGTCGATCGACCTTTCGCAGATGAACAAAGTGCTCGCCGTGCACGGGGAAGACTTGGACGCGGTGGTCGAGGCCGGCGTGACGCGCAAGCAGCTGAACGAGTACATCAAGCACACCGGGCTATTCTTCCCGGTCGATCCCGGCGCCGACGCAACGCTCGGCGGCATGGCGGCGACGCGCGCCTCGGGCACGAACGCAGTGCGCTACGGCACGATGCGCGAGAACGTGCTCGCATTGAAAGTGGTGCTGGCCGACGGGCGCCTGATCCAGACCTCGCGCCGCGCGAAGAAGTCGGCGGCGGGCTACGACCTGACGCGGCTCTTCGTCGGCTCGGAAGGCACGCTCGGCATCATCACCGAGGTCACCGTGCGGCTTTATCCGGTGCAGGAAGCGATGTCGGCCGCCGTGTGCGCCTTCGACTCGGTCGACGGCTGCACCGAGACCGTGATCGCCACCATCCAGTCGGGCATACCGATCGCGCGCTGCGACATCGTCTGCGACAAGACGATCGGCGCCATCAACAAGTACAAGAAAACCAGCTACCGCGTCGCCCCCACCGTATTCTTCGAGTTCCACGGCAGCCAATCATCGGTGGTCGAGCAGGCCGAGGCGGTGCAGGCGATTGCGAAGGAGCACGGCGGCCACGACTTCCAGTGGGCGATCAAGCCCGAGGAGCGCACGCAGCTCTGGCAGGCGCGGCACGATGCCTACTTCGCCTGCCTGCAGATCCGTCC
>JAEKLK010000270.1 GCA_019509895.1 Betaproteobacteria bacterium
CAAGCTGCCCTTCGCTCGCGCAAGCGATGCCAGGGCGCTGCCCGAGCTCACCTTCGAGGATGCGAGTGGCAAGCCGCATACGCTTGCCGATTTCCGCGGCAAGTTCGTGCTGCTCAATATCTGGGCGACCTGGTGCGCACCCTGCCGCGAAGAAATGCCGGCGCTCGATCGCCTGCAGGCGCAGATGGCGGGCGAGCGCTTTCAGGTGGTGGCGCTGTCGGTGGACCAGCAGGGTTTGCCGGTCGCCCGCAAGTTCTACGCGGAGACGGGGATCAAGGCGTTGCCGCTCTACATCGACCGGAGCGCCAAGGCGGCCTTTACGCTCGATGCCGCGGGTCTGCCCGCCACGCTGCTCGTCGATCCGGCGGGGCGCGAGGTCGGCCGGCATCTCGGCGCGGTCAAGTGGGATTCGCCGGAGGTGATGGAACACCTGCGCCGGAGAGTAAACTCGCCGCCATGACCATCTACCTGCAAAGCGCCGCGCGCGCCACCGAGCTGCCGATGACCGAAGCCGAGCGCAAGGCGCGCGTCGAGCTCGCGGCCTGCTATCGCATCTTCGACATGCTCGGCTGGACGGAGATGATCTTCAATCACATCACGCTGCGCGTGCCCGGACCGGAGCCGCGGTTCCTCATCAATCCCTTCGGCCTGCACTATCGCGAGATCACGGCGTCGAGCCTGGTGTTGATCGATCTCGAAGGGAACGTGCTGCGCGAGAGCCGGTGGCCGGTGAACCGCGCCGGCTTCGTCATCCATTCGGCGATTCATGGCGCGGTTGCGCACGCGCACTGCGTGATGCACACGCACACGACGAATGGCGTCGCCGTCTCCTGCCTGAAAGATGGGCTGTCGAGCGATAACTTCTACGGCGCGATGCTGCATGGCCGCGTCGCCTACCACGAGCTGCAGGGCGTGACCGTGGATCTCGCCGAGCGCGAAAGCCTGGTGCACGACCTCGGCGACAAGCACGTCATGATCCTGCGCAACCACGGCCTGCTCTCCTGGGGCGCGAACCTCGCCGAGGCCTATCTGCGCCTGTGGACGCTGCAGCGCGCCTGCGACGTGCAAATCGCGGCCGCGCAGGCGGGCGGCGAGCTCAACCGCCTGTCACCGCAGATCATCGACCGCATGCTGGAGGAGTCGGGGCCCGGCGAGAGTCGCACCTGCCACGACGTGTTCGCGGCGCTGGTGCGCCTGGTAGAGGCGCGCGACCCCTCGTACCGCGATTGACAGGCAGGCGGCGGATTGACGTTTACGTAAACGTCAACTAGGCTCGCCTTGCGGCCATGACCGACCTCTCGGACTCGACCAAGCTGGTCTACAAGGCGAAGCACAAGATCCGCTTCGTCACGGCGGCGAGCCTGTTCGACGGCCACGACGCCTCGATCAACATCATGCGGCGCATCCTGCAGGCCTCCGGCGCCGAGGTGATCCACCTTGGCCACAACCGCTCGGTGGACGAGATCGTCACGGCGGCGCTGCAGGAAGACGTGCAGGGCATCGCCATCTCGTCCTACCAGGGCGGGCACCTCGAATTCTTCAAGTACATGATCGACCTGCTGCGCAGCCGCGGTGGCGCGCACATCCGCGTGTTCGGCGGCGGTGGCGGCGTGATCGTGCCCGATGAGATCAAGGAGTTGCACGACTACGGCGTCGCGCGCATCTACTCGCCGGAGGACGGCCAGCGCATGGGCCTGCAGGGGATGATCAACGACATGCTGGCGCGCTGCGACTTCGATCTCGCGCAGTACGCGCCGAAAGCGCTCAAAGGAAGCGACCCGCGCTCGCTCGCGCAGGTCATCACCGCGCTCGAGCTCGGCGCGCTGGATGCGGCTGCGATTCGACGAGCTGGTGCGCCGCTTCCGGCTCGATCAGGGCGAAGACCTCGGCATCGCCGTGCTGTCGGTCGATCCGACGCGCCGCAAGACCGGCGGCGCGCTGCTCGGCGATCGCATCCGCATGAACGCGATCCACGGCGGGCGCACGTTCATGCGCTCGCTCGCGACGCGTGAGACGGGCGGTGAGCTCTCGGCCGCGACCGCGGACGCTATCGCGGCGTGCAAGGCAGGCGGCTATCAGCTCGTGATCGTCGAGACGGCCGGCATCGGCCAGGGAGACGCCGCGATCGTGCCGCACGCGGACGTCACGCTGTATGTGATGACGCCCGAATTCGGCGCCGCGAGCCAGCTCGAGAAGATCGACATGCTCGACTTCGCGGACCTCGTGGCGATCAACAAGTTCGACCGCAAGGGCGCCGAGGACGCATTGCGCGACGTGCGCAAGCAGGTGCAGCGCAACCGCGAGGCGTTCCGCGAGCCGGTGGATTCCATGCCGGTGTTCGGCACGATCGCCGCACGCTTCAACGACGACGGTGTCACCGCGCTCTACCACGCGCTCGCCGACGCCCTCGCCTCCAAGGGACTCGAGCTTGCGCCACGGCGGTTGCCGCGCCCGCCGAGCGGCGTGTCCTCGAACGTGCATGTCATCATCCCGGCGAAGCGTCAGCGCTACCTCGCCGAGATCGCCGACACGGTGCGCGGCTACCACGAGACCGTGCGGAGCCAGTCGCAGCTCGCGCGCGAGCGCCAGCAGCTCCGGGCCACGCAGGCCATGCTGGATATCGACGTGCCCGAGGTCGGCAAGCTGATCGAGCAGAAGGAGGGCGCGCTCGGCGCGGAGGCCAAGGCGCTCATCGAGCGCTGGCCCGCGACGGTGAAGTCCTATTCGGGAGAAGAGCAGGTGGTGAAGGTGCGCGGCAAGGAGATCCGCACCCGGCTCACCAGTACTTCGCTTTCCGGCACCAAAGTGCCGAAGGTGGCGCTGCCGCGCTACGAGTGCCACGGCGAGCTCCTGCGCTGGCGCATGCTGGAGAACCTGCCCGGCGAGTTCCCCTACACGGCGGGCGTGTTCCACTTCAAGCGCGAGAACGAGGATCCAACGCGCATGTTCGCGGGCGAGGGCGACGCCTTCCGCACCAACAAGCGCTTCCATCTTCTCTCGAAGGACATGCCGGCGAAGCGGCTTTCGACCGCCTTCGATTCGGTGACGCTCTACGGCTTCGATCCGCACGAGCGCCCGGACATCTACGGCAAGGTGGGCAACTCCGGCGTCTCGATCGCGACGCTGGAGGACATGAAGGTGCTCTATTCGGGATTCGACCTGTGCGATCCCTCGACCTCGGTGTCGATGACCATCAACGGCCCGGCGCCGTCGATCCTCGCGATGTTCTTCAACACCGCGATCGACCAGCAGGTCGAGAAGTTCCGGGTCGAGCACGGGCGCGAGCCGAGCGAAGCCGAACGCTCGAAGCTCAAGACGCACACGCTTTCCACCGTGCGCGGCACGGTGCAGGCCGACATCCTGAAGGAGGATCAGGGGCAGAACACCTGCATCTTCTCCACCGAGTTCTCGCTCAAGGTGATGGGCGACATCCAGCAATACTTCATCGGCCACAAGGTGAAGAACTTCTACTCGGTGTCGATCTCCGGCTATCACATCGCCGAGGCGGGAGCGAACCCGATCTCTCAGCTCGCGTTCACGCTCGCCAATGGGTTCACTTTCGTGGAAACGTATTTGGCGCGCGGCATGAAGATCGACGACTTCGCGCCCAACCTGTCGTTCTTCTTCTCCTACGGCATGGATCCGGAATACGCAGTGCTCGGGCGCGTGGCGCGGCGCATCTGGGCGGTGGCGATGAAAAACCGCTACGGCGGCAACGACCGCAGCCAGAAGCTGAAATTCCATTCGCAGACCTCAGGCCGCTCGCTGCACGCGCAGGAAGTGGCGTTCAACGATATCCGCACGACGTTGCAGGCGCTGATCTCGACCTACGACAACACCAACTCCTTACATACCAACGCCTACGACGAGGCCATCACCACGCCGACGGAAGAGTCGGTGCGCCGCGCCATGGCGATCCAGCTCATCATCAACAAGGAATGGGGCTTGGCGAACAACGAGAACCCCAACCAGGGGTCGTTCGTCCTCGAGGCGCTCACCGATCTCGTGGAAGAGGCGGTGCTGAAGGAATTCGAGGCGATCTCGAGCCGCGGCGGCGTGCTGGGCGCCATGGAGACCGGTTATCAGCGCAGCAAGATCCAGGAGGAGTCGCTCTACTACGAGCATAAGAAGCACGACGGCTCTTATCCGATCATCGGCGTCAATACCTTCCGCAAGCCCTCAGTGGACAAATCGGGCGACCCGACGCCGCAGAAAATCGAGCTGATCCGCTCGACCGAGGCGGAAAAGCAGTCGCAGCTAAAGCGCCTGCGCGAGTTTCACGAGAAGAACAAGGCCGAGGCGCCCGCCCTGCTCGAGCGCCTGCGCCAGGCGGTGATTGAGGATGGGAACGTGTTCGAGGTGCTGATGGACGCGGTGCGCGTCTGCTCGCTCGGGCAGATCACGCACACGCTTTTCGAGGTCGGCGGTCAGTACCGCCGCAGCATGTAGGGCCAACCCGGAGAACCCTATGTCGATCAAGAAGGCGTTGCTCACCATCCTGTGCACGATGTGCGTCGCCGGCGTCGCGGTGGCACAGCAACCGGCGAAGAAATCCGCGAAGAAGGGCGATAACGTATGCGTGGCGGACGCGAAGAAGTTCTGCAGCGAGGTGCGTCCGGGTGGCGGCCGGGTCTACAAGTGTCTCACCGACCATAATTCAGATCTGGCACCGGCTTGCCGAGATCGC
>JAEKLK010000222.1 GCA_019509895.1 Betaproteobacteria bacterium
GGACGATCGCAGCGGACAAGCCGCTCGTCATGTCGCCGACCTTCGAAGCGGCAGACGCGGCGGCCCTGGTGCACCGCCACGGCATCACGCACCTCAACTGCACCGACGAAATGCTGTCGCAGATGCTGGCGACGGTCACGGAGCAGCGCGCATTTCGCTCGCTCCGCTTCGTCGGCTACGCCGCATTCAATCCCGCGCTCGCTGATCTGCCGGCACGCGCCGCGGTGCGTGGCGTGACGGTCGTCGGGCTCTATGGGTCGAGCGAGCTTCACGCGCTGCTTGCCCGCCGTAGCGAGGACGCGCCGCTCGAGCAGCGAGCGCTCGGCGGCGGCCGGCTGGTAGCGGACGAAGGCAAGGTGCAGGCGCACGATCCGGAAACGGGCGCTCGCCTGCCGCATGGCACGCCGGGCGAGCTGGTGTTCAATGTGCCGAGCCGCATGGTCGGCTACTACGGCAACGACGACGCAACGCGCGAAGCGACCACCGCCGATGGCTGGTTTAGGAGCGGTGATCTCGGATATACGACGAGCGAGCGTGATTTCGTCTTCCTCACCCGACTCGGAGATGCGTTGCGCCTCTCCGGCTTTCTCGTCAGCCCGGCGGAGATCGAAGACATCCTTCTCGAGCATCCACAGGTCATCGCCGCACAGGTGGTGGGCGTCGACACACCGGCCGGAACGCGCGCCTTTGCGTTCGTGATCCCGCGCAGCGCCGAGACGCTCGACGAAGCGGACATCCTTGCCCACTGTGCGGCGCGCCTGGCGAAGTACAAGCTGCCGGTGAGTGTGCACGCGCTGGCCGAATTCCCGGTGACGCCGGGTGCGAATGCGACCAAGATCCAGCGCGGCAAGCTGCGCGAGCTCGCGTGCGAGCTCACCGGCGGACGCTAGGGATACTTCCGACCGTCCTTGTGCACGTAGGCGTAGTCCTCGTCTTCGGTCTGGATGAGCATCACGTCATCGTCCGGATAGAAGGCAATGTCGCCCGGCACATTGGTGCCGATCTCGAGATACTTCGCCGGCCGGTTCGAGCGGTTGATGAAGTGATGGCCGTCGCGCGCGCCCGCCGGATAGCCCGCGCACATGCCGGCCTTAAGCGTCTGCTCGCCGCCGTTGGTGACGAGCACAACCTCGCCTTCGAGCACGTAGACGAACTCCTCTTCCAGCATGTGCCAGTGACGCAGCGCCGACTGTCCGCCCGGCCCGAGCGTCACGAGATTGACACCCACCTTGGTGAGCCCGCAGGCGGCAGCGAGGCGGCGCTTCACGCGATCGCCCATACGGGACTTGAACGGCTCGGGATAGCCGGAGCCGCGCTTCTCTTCTACGGTTCCCGGGTCCAGCGCCGGTAGCTTGAGCATCGTCTCTCCTTTATGCGTGCTGCATCTCGAGCGCCTTCAGCGCCTCGGTCCTGATCTCTTCGGTAAGACGCGCCTTATAGGCTGAAAATTCGGGCGTGGTTTTCATCGTGTAATGGCGCGGGTGCGGCAGATCGACCTTCACGTCGGCCTTGATGCGGCCGGGGCGCGCCGAGAGCACGGCGACGCGATTGGCCATGAAGATCGCCTCGTCGATATCGTGCGTGACGAAGAGCACCGTCTTGCGATCGGCCTCCCAGATTCCCAGCAGCAGCTCCTGCATCAGCGCGCGCGTCTGGTTGTCGAGCGCGCCGAACGGCTCATCGAGCAGCAGAATCTTCGGGTCGTTCGCCAGGGCGCGCGCAAGCGCCGTTCGCTGTTGCATGCCGCCGGAGAGCATCTTCGGATAGTGCCGCTCGAAGCCACGCAGGCCGACGCGCGCAATGAGATCGCTCGCCCGCTCCGGCGTCGCCCGCGAGCCGAAGAGGATGTTCTGCTCCACCGTCAGCCACGGAAAGAGCGTGTAGGACTGGAACACCATGCCGCGATCGGGTCCGGGACCGCTCACCGGTTCGCCGTCGAGCAACACCCGCCCGGTGGTCGGCTTCTCGAGTCCGGCGACTACGCGCAGGAGGGTCGACTTGCCGCAGCCCGACGGACCGAGGATGGCGATGAAGTCGTTGTCCTCCACCGCGAGGTCGGTGCGGCTCAACGCCTGCGTCGGCGCGCCGCCGCGCACACCGGGAAACTGGTGCGACACCCCCTCGATCAGAAGGCCCATGGATAGAGGCGCTGGTTCGCCCACTTGAAGATGAGATCGGAAATGAGACCGATGACGCCGATGCACAAGATGCCGAAGATCATCTGCCCGGTGTCGAGCAGGCGCTGGCTGTCCATGATCATGTGGCCGATGCCGCTCTCGGCGCCGACCAGCTCGGCGACGATCACATAGGTCCAGGCCCAGCCGAGGACGAGCCGCAGCGTCTCGGCGATCTGGGGCGCCGCGCCTGGCAGCATTACGCGGCGCACGATGGCGTGCGAATCGGCGCCCAGCGTGTATGCGGCTTCGATGACATCGCGCCGGGTCGAGCCGACGATGATCGCCACCATCAGGATGACCTGGAACACCGAGCCAATGAAGATCACCGCGAGCTTTTGCTTCTCGCCGATGCCCGCCCAGAGAATCAGAAGCGGAATGAAGGCGGAAGCCGGCAAATAGCGCGCGAAGGATACGAACGGCTCGAAGAACGCCTCGATCGGTTTGAACGCGCCCATCAGGATGCCGAGCGGCACGGCGACGATCGCCGCGAGGATGAAGCCGCCAACCACGCGAAACACGGTGATGCCGACGTCCTTGACGAAGCCAAACTCCCGGAAGAGGCTCACGCCGGTTCGCAGCGTATAGAGCGGATCCTTCAGGAACATGGCGTCGACCATGCCGCCGAACGTGACCGCCGCCCAGGCGACGAAGAACAGCACGAAGAAGCCCGCGCCCAGCACGAGCCGGGCGCGCTGCGAAACTGGTTTTAGCGGTTCCAGCGTGGACTTACTGGAAACGCAGGTCGACCATCTCCTCCGCCTTCGGCTGCTTCTCGATCACGCGGTTGGACTTGAGCACGCGCACCGCGAAGTCGACGAATGGCTTGTGATCCTTGGCGTAATAGCCCTTGTTCGCCGCGCGGTCCTGCCAGGCGATATAGGCCGCCGACTTGGCGAAAGCATCGCCCGGCTGCTTTACCACGCTACCCATGAGTTCATACGCCTTGTCCGGCTCGCGCTTGATCATGTCAAGCGCTTCGAAAAAGCTATCTACGGTCGCCTTGACGGTCTTCGGGTTCTTCTCGATGAAGTCCTTCTTGAACACCAGCACATCGACCACCACGGGGTACTCCTTCGACGTGACCAGAATCTTCCCGGCATCGGGCTTTGCCCGAATGCTCGAGAGGTACGGCTCGTAAGTCAGCGCAGCATCGCCCTGCCCGGCGACGAACGCTTGCGCGGCCGGCTGCGCCGCGAGCGTGGAGCGGACCACGTCCTGGATCGACATGCCGTTCTTCTCGAGGATGTACGAGAGCATGAAGTGCTGGACGGTGCCAGGACCGTCGACGTTGATGGTCTTGCCCTTCAGCTCCTTGAGCGAGGTGATGTCGTTGCGCACGGCAAGACCGTCGCCGCCGTTCGACTTGTCGATCAGCGCCACCTGCACGGTCGGGATGCCGGCGGACGTCCACACGATGTGCTGATCGACCGTGGTCGCCGCCGCGTTCAAGGCGCCGGAGGCGAGCGCCGCCGAGCGCTGCACCGGCGCGATAAAGCGCGTCTCGATGTCGACGCCGTTCTTCTTGAAGATACCGGCGAGCTCGGCGAGCTTGAGGGGCTGGAATCCCGTCCAGCCGCTCATGCCGAGCACTACCTTTTCCTGCGCCTGGGCGGCGAACGCCACGCCCGCGGCAACGATGATGGCAAGCCATTTCATTGCGTCGATCTCCCTCGTATGGACGCGCAATTCTAGCGCTAGCATTGCGCCATGCAGGCATCCCGCGTCGTCCGCGCGCCGCGCGGTACGGTCCTCTCCGCGAAGAGCTGGCTCACCGAGGCGCCGCTGCGCATGCTGATGAACAACCTCGATCCCGAGGTCGCCGAGCGTCCCGAGGAGCTGGTGGTGTACGGCGGCATCGGCAAAGCGGCGCGAAACTGGGAGTGCTACGACGCCATCGTGGCGGCGCTTCGCCGGCTGGAAGCCGACCAGACATTGCTTGTGCAGTCCGGCAAGCCGGTCGGCATCTTCCGCACGCACGCCGATGCACCGCGCGTCCTCATCGCCAACTCCAACCTGGTGCCGGCGTGGGCGAACTGGGAGCACTTTCACGAGCTCGATCGCAAAGGGCTCATGATGTACGGCCAGATGACCGCCGGCTCGTGGATCTACATCGGCAGCCAGGGCATCGTGCAGGGCACCTACGAGACCTTCACCGAGGCCGGCCGGCAGCACTGCGCCGGTGACTGGCGCGGGAAATGGATCCTCACCGCGGGCCTCGGCGGCATGGGCGGCGCGCAGCCGCTCGCCGCGACGATGAATGGCGCGTCGATGATCGCGCTCGAATGCGACCCCGAGCGCATCGCCATGCGCCTGAAAACGGGCTACCTCGACGCCGACGCCAAGACCGTGGATGAGGCCGTTACGCTCCTTAAGAATGCGACCGCGCCGATTTCCATCGGCCTCCTCGGCAACGCCGCCGAGCTGCTGCCCCAGTTCCTGAAGCTCGCGCAGAGCTCGCAGCTGCGGCCCTCGCTCGTCACCGACCAGACTTCCGCGCACGATCCGGCGCACGGCTACCTGCCGGAGCATTGGTCGCTCGCCAAATGGAAGCAGCTGCGCAAAAGCGAACCCGACGAAGTGGCGCTATCGGCCCGCGAGTCGATCGCGCGGCACGTGCGCACCATTCTCGGCTTCAAGGCGCTCGGCATCCCGTGCGTCGACTACGGCAACAACATCCGCCAGGAGGCCAAGAATGCCGGCGTGAAGAACGCCTTCGACTATCCGGGCTTCGTGCCCGCCTATGTACGGCCGCTCTTCTGCGTCGGCAAAGGCCCTTTCCGCTGGGTGGCGCTCTCCGGAGATCCGCAGGACATCGCGCGCACCGACGCGAGGGTGCGCGAGCTCTTCCCGGACGACAAGGCACTCGGGCGCTGGCTCGACCTGGCCACGAAGCGGATCAAATTCCAGGGGTTACCGGCGCGCATCTGCTGGCTCGGCCTCGGCCAGCGCCACAGGGCCGGACTCGCGTTCAACGAAATGGTGCGTTCCGGCGAGTTGAAGGCGCCGATCGTCATCGGTCGCGATCACCTGGACGCCGGCTCGGTCGCGAGCCCGAACCGCGAGACCGAGGCGATGCGCGACGGCTCCGATGCCGTATCCGACTGGGCGGTGCTCAACGCGCTCCTGAACTGCGCGAGCGGCGCCACATGGGTCTCCTTTCACCACGGCGGCGGTGTCGGCATGGGCTATTCACAGCACGCAGGGCAGGTGATCGTCTGCGACGGCACGGACGCCGCGGCGAAGCGCATCGAGCACGTGCTGTGGAACGATCCGGCGAGCGGCGTCATGCGCCACGCCGACGCCGGCTACGAAGCCGCGCTCGCCTGCGCGCGCGAGCAGGGACTCGACCTGCCCTTCACGAAGTGATCCGCCTCGGCACCGGCAAGCTGACGCTCGCCCAGTTGCGCGCCATCGCGCGGGAAGCGCCACCGCTCGAGCTCGATCCTGCGTGCCGCGAGCAGCTGCGCGCGAGCGAAGCCGCGGTCGGCCGCATCCTCGCCTCGGGCAAGCCCGCCTATGGCATCAACACCGGCTTCGGCCGGCTGTCGCAGACGCGCATCGCCGACGACCAGCTCGAGGAGCTGCAGCGAAACATCGTACTGTCGCACGCGGCGGGCACCGGGCCGCTTCTCGACGACGCCACGGTGCGGCTGACCCTCGCGCTGAAGATCGAGAGCCTCGCGCGCGGCTACTCCGGCGTGCGACCGCTGCTGGTGGAGCGGCTGCTGGATCTCTATAACCGGCGCCTCTATCCGCGCATACCCGCGAAGGGCTCGGTTGGCGCGTCGGGCGACCTTGCACCGCTCGCGCATCTCTCGCTCGCACTCCTCGGCGTGGGCGATGTGCAGCACCCGCAGCCGATCAAGCTCGCGCCCAAAGAAGGTTTGGCGCTTCTTAATGGCACGCAGGTATCGACCGCGCTCGCGCTCGTCGGTCTCTTCGCCGCCGAGGACGTGTTCGCCGCCGCGGTCGCGGCCGGTGCGCTGTCGGTGGACGCGGCCGCGGGCAGCGACACGCCGTTCGATGCGCGCATCCATGAGCTGCGCGGCCATGCCGGGCAGCGCGATGTTGCAAAACACTATCTCGCGCTCCTCGACGGCAGCGAAATCCGCCACTCGCACCTGGAGAACGACCCGCGTGTGCAGGATCCCTACAGCCTGCGTTGCCAGCCGCAGGTAATGGGCGCCTGCCTGGAGCAGCTGCGCTACGCCGCGCGCGTCTTCGAGACCGAAGCGAGCGCGGTGACCGACAACCCGCTGATTGTCGGCGATACGATCCTCTCCGGCGGCAACTTCCACGGCGAGCCGATCGCCCTTGCCGCCGATGCGCTGGCGCTGGCGATCGCCGAGACCGGCGCGCTCTCCGAGCGGCGCATCGCGCTCCTCATCGATCCGTCGCTCTCGGGCCTGCCGCCCTTTCTCGTAGAGCACGGCGGCGTCAATTCCGGCTTCATGCTGGCGCAGGTGACCGCGGCGGCGCTCGCGAGCGAGAACAAGTCGCTCGCGCATCCGGCGAGCGTCGACAGCCTGCCGACCTCCGCCAACCAGGAGGACCACGTCAGCATGTCGACCTTCGCCGCGCGCCGGCTCGGCGACATGGCGGCGAACAGCGCCGGCATCGTCGCCATCGAGCTCCTTGCCGCCGCGCAGGGCATCGACTTTCGCGCGCCGCTGCGCACCTCGCCGCGGCTGCAGGAGGTGCACAAGCTGGTGCGCTCGAGGGTCGCCTTCTACGACCACGACCGCTACTTCGCCCCGGACATCACCGCCGTGCAGGCGCTCGTTGAGCGCGGCGAGTTCCACCGTTTCACGCCGGCCCTGCTGCCCTCCGTCTGATGGATCTTTTCCGCTTCCGGGCCGGCGCGTCGCCGCTCATCGTTTCAATGCCACATACCGGCACGCATGTGCCCGAGTGGCTCGCGCCGCGCCTGAGCGCCGCCGCGCGCGCCTTGCCCGACACCGACTGGCACCTCGAGCGCCTCTACGACTTCCTCGACGGGCTGGGCGCTTCGGTGCTGGTCGCCACGCATTCGCGCTATGTGGTCGATTTGAACCGCCCGCCGGACGGCGCCAATCTCTATCCCGGCCAGGACACGACCGGCATCGTGCCGCTCGACACGTTTCATCGCGAGCCGCTGTACCTGCCAGGCTTTCCTCCGTCGGACGACGAGGTCGGGAAGCGGATCGAGACGTACTGGCGGCCATATCACCAACGCCTGCAGCAGGCGCTCGAGGAGACAAAAGCGAAGCACGGTCATGCGCTCCTATGGGATGCGCACTCGATTTTTTCGGAGCTACCGCGCTTCTTCAAAGGCAAGCTCAGCGACTTCAATCTCGGCACCGCGGGCGGGAAATCGTGCGCGCCGGGTATCGGCGAGGCGCTCGCGAAGGCGGTTGAGGGCTACAGCGTGGTGCTCAACGGGCGCTTCAAGGGCGGCTACATCACCCGCCGCTACGGCGACCCGGGAAATGGCGTGCATGCGGTGCAGCTCGAGCTCTCCGAGGCGACTTATATAGAGGAGCGGCCACCGTACGGATTGCGCGAAAAGCTGGCGCGCGAGCTGCGTCCGCAGCTCCGTACGCTGCTCGAGCTCTTCCTGCTTATCGGTTCGCGTTCCGCTCGAGCAGCTTGACCAGCGCGAGCAGCGTGCGATTCACCGGCGTCGGCACGCCGAGCGCCTCGCCCTTGCGCACGACGAAGCCGTTCAGGTGATCGATCTCGGTGGGCTTGCGGCGCGCCAGATCCTGCGCGGTCGAGGAATACTGTCCCGGCATGCTGCGCGCGATGCCTGGCACCGCTTCATGCATGTCGCCGGGCAGCTCGACGCGCGCGGCGCGCGCCACCGCCAGGCATTCGTCGGTGACAGCGCGCATCACTTCCGGAACGCCGGCGCTCTCCACCAACTCGCCGTAGGGCCGCTGCGCGATCGCCGAGAGCGCGTTGTAGGCGCAATTGACAACCAGCTTCGCCCACAAGGCTCCCATGACATTCGGCGAGATCTCCACCGGCACGCCCGCCGCGCGGCACGTGGCGGCGATGTCCTGGCTCTGCGCGGCGCGACCGATCACCAGTTCGCCGCGGCCGTGATGGCGCACGTGACCCGGTGCTGCCATCTCTACCGCCACGTATACGCAGGCCGGAATCACCTCTCGGCCGAGCGTCGCCGCGAGCCGCTCGGCGTTGTCGACGCCGTTCTGGAGCGTGACGATGGCCGCGCCGCGCTCCAAATACGGTGCCATCGCGCGTCCAGCGGCCTCGGTATCGGATGATTTCACCGAGAAGAGCACCAGCTCGGCGCCGCGCAGTGCGCTCGGCTCTGCGCTCGCGTTTACTTGCACCGTCTCGTCGAATGCGCCGGTTTGTAGCCGCAGCCCCGACCGCTCGATCGCCTGCACATGCTGAGGCCGCGCGATGAGTGTCACCGTTCGGCCGGCGCGCGCCAGCATGGCGCCGTAATAGCAGCCGACCGCGCCGGCGCCCATGACTCCGATGCTTTGCATCTACCCGGTCCTCTCAAAAATGGTGACTGTCACCATTTATGTACCGGCTGACGCAAGGCGCGGCGCCGATGGCGTAGGCGAGCTCGGCGGGCGAGTCGATTTCCCAGAGCGCGAAATCGGCGGCCTTGCCGACTTCGAGCGTGCCGTGCGTCGCCTGCAGGCCGAGCGCGCGGGCGGCGTTGACGGTGAAGCCGGCGAGCGCTTCGTCGGGCGTCAGCTGAAAGAGCGTGCAAGCCATGTTCATGGCGAGGAGCGGCGAGCTGAGCGGCGAGGAGCCCGGATTGTGGTCGGTGGCGAGCGCGATCGGCACTTGGTTTCGCCGCAGCGCCACGATTGGCGGCAGGCGCGTCTCGCGCAGGAAATAGAAGGCACCGGGCAGCAGCACTGCAACGCTCCCCGCGAGAGCCAGCGCCTGGACGCTCTGCTCGCTCGAATACTCGAGGTGATCGGCCGAGAGCGCGCCATACTCCGCCGCGAGCGCCGCGCCGCCGAGGTCCGAGAGCTGGTCGGCGTGCAGCTTGACCGGCAGGCCGAGCCGCTTCGCGCAGTCGAACACCCGTGCGGCCTGCGCGCGGCTGAAGGCGATGCGCTCGCAGAAGACATCGACCGCGTCGACCAGCTTCTCGCGCGCCGCGACGGGGAGCACCTCGTCGCAGACGAACTCGATATAGGCGTCGGCGCGTCCTTTGTATTCCTCCGGCAGCGTGTGGGCGCCGAGGAATGTCGTCTTCACCTTCACACCGGTGAGCCGCCGGGCGGCGCGCAGCATCTTGAGCTCGGTATCGCGATCGAGCCCATAGCCGGACTTGATCTCGACCACGGCCGTGCCTTCATCGATCCAGCGAGCGAGCCGCCGCTGGGCACTCGCGACCAGCTGGTCCTCCGATGCCTCGCGCGTTGCGCGCACGGTGGAGAGAATCCCGCCGCCTGCCTTGGCGATGTCTTCGTAGCTCGCGCCTTTCAAGCGCAATTCGAATTCGTGCGCGCGGTTGCCGGCGTAGACGAGGTGCGTGTGACAGTCGACGAAGGCCGGAAGGATCCAGGCGCCGTGCGCGTCGTGCTCGGCGCGCGCCTGATCTTGCCAATCGCGCCGCTCGCCGATCCAGGAGATGCGGCCGCCGGTGGCCGCGAGTGCGCCGTCGCGGATTACACCGCCCGCCATGGGGGCGAGCTTGGCGTTCAGCCAGACGGCGTCATGCATCTGGCTATGATAGCGACGTGACCAAGTACTACGCGCGCGATGCCGTCCTGCCCGGCATGGCGAACCTGCATTCGCACGCCTTCCAGCGAGCGATGGCCGGCCTGACCGAGGTACGGGCCGCGGCGCAGGACGACTTCTGGTCCTGGCGCCAGCTCATGTACCAGTTCATGGAGCGGCTGACGCCGGAGCAGTCGCAGGCCATCGCGACGCAGCTCTACATCGAGATGCTGAAGCACGGCTACACCGCGGTGGCCGAGTTCCATTACGTACACGATCCAGCCGAGATGCTCGACCGGCACGTGCACGCCGCGCACGATGCCGGTATTGCCATCACCGTCCTGCCGGCGCTTTATCGCTGGGCGGGATTCGGAAAGAAGCCGCTCGAGCCGCGGCAGAGGCGCTTCACCAGCAGCGTGCGCTCGATCCTCGACGCGCTCGCGCGTATTCGCGGCAAGCAGTCCGCGGATCTGCGCATCGGCGTCGCGCCGCATTCATTGCGCGCCGTCGATGCCGATTCACTCAAGGAGCTGATCCGCGGGCTCGAGGCAGACATGCCGATCCATATCCATGCCTCCGAGCAGACGCGCGAGGTCGAAGAATCGACATTCGCGCTCGGCAAGCGGCCGGTGGAATGGCTGCTGGAGAATTGTCCGGTCGATGGGCGCTGGTGCCTGGTGCATGCGACTCACGTGCAGGCGAGCGAAGTGGCGGCGCTCGCCGCGAGCGGCGCGGTGGCCGGATTATGTCCGACGACCGAGGCGAACCTCGGCGATGGCATCTTCCCGCTACTCACCTACCGCGGCGCGAGCGGCCGCTGGGGTATCGGCGGCGATAGCCACGTTTCGCGCGATCCGGCGGAGGAGCTGCGCACGCTCGAATATGTCCAGCGCCTCGTCATGCGGCGGCGGAACCTCAACATCAGCTCAACGTCCGCGGCGGTGGGCACCACGCTCTGGCTGGAAGCTGCCGCGGGCGGCGCGCGCGCACTGGGTCGCGGGATGGGCGCGATCGCGCCGGGCAAGCGAGCGGACCTGGTGGTGCTCGATGGCGAGCAAGCCGATCTCGCCGCGCGCAGTGGCGACGCCATCGCCAATGCGCTCATCTTCTCCGGCGCGAGCGGGCTGGTGCGCGACACGATGGTCGCCGGCCAGTGGGTGGTGCGCGAGCGCCATCACGTGCTCGAGGAAAAGGCCGCCGCGCGCTATGCGCGCGCGGTGGGCGAGCTCCTTTCCTAGTCGGGGATCTCGGCCTCGACCAGCTTGCCGAGGAGCACCAGCGATTCCTGCCAGCCGAGATAGCACATCTCGGGCGGAATGACCTCGGGCACGCCTTCCTGCACGACGGTGAGATCAGTGCCGCACGACACTTTCTTAAGCGTGATGGTTACCTGCATCTCGCCTGGCAGATTGGGATCGTCGAACTTGTCGGTGTAGCGGATGCGCTCGCCCGGCGAGAGCTCGAGATAGCGACCGCCGAACGAGTGGCTCTTGCCGCTGGTGAAGTTGGTGAAGGACATCTTGTGCGTCCCGCCCACCTTGGCGTCCATGTGGTGCACCGTGGCAGTGAAGCCGTTGGGCGGCAGCCACTTCACCATGGCAGCCGGATCGACGAAGGCCCGATAGACGCGCTCGGGGGTGGCACGCAATACGCGGTGCAGCCGGATGCTGTTGCCTGGCATGGTCGGTCTCCTTTCGTTAGCCAATAACCGTAGTCGAGCAGCAGTGCGCAGGATCGACATTTCGCCGGACCGGCGATTAGACTCGCCCACAATCCTGCGGAGGTAGGTGCATGGCGGCGTTCTGGAAATGCGTAACGCTCGCACTTCTCCTGGCGTCGGCCGAATCGACGCTGGCCCAACAATATCCGGCCAAGCCTATCCGCCTGGTGGTTTCCTTCCCGCCCGGTGGGGCGGTCGACATCATCACCCGGATCGTGCAGCCCGCCTTGTCCGCGGGCCTCGGGCAAGCGGTGTTCATCGAGAATCGCGGCGGCGCGGGCGGTGCCATCGGCTCGGAGGCCGTGGTGCGCAGCGCCCCGGACGGCTACACGTTTCTCGTCACACTCTCGTCGCACAGCATCAATCCCATCCTGTACCGGCTGAACTATGACGTCGAGCGCGATCTTGCCCCGGTATCGCTGATCGCGAGCATGCCGCAATTGATCGCGGTGCATCCGAAGGTGCCCGCCAAGACCCTGCACGAGCTGGTTGCGCTCGCCAAGGCGCGGCCGGGCTACTACTCCTACGCCACGCCGGGTAACGGCACGCCGGGACATATCGCCGGCGAGTTGCTGAAAATCGGCGCCGGCATCGATCTGGTTCATGTGCCTTACAAGGGCGGTGGCCCCGCCCTGGCCGACACCCTCGCCGGCCACGTTCCGGTCCTCATTCTCACCGCGCCGGCAGGACTCCCGTCGAGTCACTCGGGAAAGCTGCGCGCGCTCGCTGTCACGACGCTCAAGCGCAGCCCCGCGGCACCCGAAGTCCCGACGGTGGCGGAAGCGCTCGACCTGCCCGACTACGAGGTGGACTCGTGGATCGCCCTCTTCGCGCCGGCGAAGACCCCGGAGCCGATCATCGCGCGCATGTACAGGGAAGTCGCGCGCGTGGTGCAAGTTCCCGAAGTGAGGCAGAAGCTCATCGAGCAGACTGCCGATCCGGTCGGCAGCACGCCGCAGGAGCTGCAGCAGATCGTGAAGCGGGACCTGCGCCGCTGGGCCGATGTGATCGGCAAAGCGGGCATCAAAGGCGACTGACGAAACGGCCTAGGGAATAATCTGGAAAAGCGGCAGATCGTCGTTGCCGCGAAAGCGGGAACCCATGTCTCTCAAAGAAAACTGGGCCCCCGCTTTCGCGGGGGCGACTTCTTCCGCTTCCTAGCTCGCCAGCTCCGGGCGGTTCTTGAACTGCTCGAGAGCTTCGGGGTTGGCGAGCGCCTCGATGTTCTTCACTTGCCGGCCGTGCACCACGTCGCGTACCGCCAGCTCGACGATCTTGCCGCTCTTGGTGCGTGGAATGTCGGTGACCTGGAGGATCTTCGACGGCACGTGGCGCGGGGTGGTGTTGTCGCGGATGCGGCGCTTGATGCCGTTCGTGATTTCGTCGTTCAGGCCGAGGCCGTCCCGCAGTTTGACGAAGAGCACGACGCGCACGTCGCCCTCCCAGTCCTGGCCGATGACGAGCGACTCGACCACCTGCTCGAGCTGCTCGACCTGGCGGTATATCTCCGCCGTGCCGATGCGGACCCCGCCCGGGTTGAGCACGGCGTCCGACCGGCCATAGATGATGATGCCGTCGTGCTCGGTGATCTCGGACCAGTCGCCGTGGCGCCAGACGTTCGGGTACTTCTCGAAATACGCAGCGCGGTACCTCGAGCCGTCGGGGTCGTTCCAGAAGCCGATGGGCATCGAGGGGAAAGGCCGCGTGCAGACCAGCTCGCCCTTTTCTCCCTTCAGCGAGCGCCCCTCCTCGTCGAACACGTCGACCGCCATGCCGAGTCCCTTCGCCTGGATCTCGCCGCGCCAGACCTGACCGGCGGGATTGCCGAGCACGAAGCAGGAGACGATGTCGGTGCCGCCTGAGATGGACGAGAGGCAGACGTCGCGCTTCACGTTCTCGTAGACGTAGTCGAAGCCTTCGGGTAGGAGCGGCGAGCCGGTCGCGAGCACTGCGCGCAGCTTCTTGAGCTCGTGCGTCTCGATCGGCTTGAGGTTCATCTTTGCGAGCGAATCGATGAACTTCGCCGAAGTGCCGAAGTGCGTCATGCGCTCCGCGTCGGCGTAATCGAACAGCACGCGCCCGCGAGCGACCGACGGTGCGCCGTCGTAGAGAAGGAGCGTCGCCTCCGAGGCGAGCCCACTCACCAGCCAGTTCCACATCATCCAGCCGAGGGTCGTGAAGTAGAAGACGCGGTCGCCGACGCGCACGTCGCTTTGCAGCCGGTGCTCCTTTAGATGCTGGAGCAGCGTGCCGCCGGCACCGTGGACGATGCATTTCGGCACGCCGGTGGTGCCGGAGGAGTAGAGGATGTAGAGCGGGTCGTTGAACGCGACCGGCTGGAAGGCGATTTCCTGCGGCTCGAAGGCCTCGATGAAGTCGTAGAGCGAGGTGCCGGTCGTCGCCGTCTCGCCGAGATAGTCGATCACCACGCATTCGTCCACGCTCGGCAGCCGCTCGGCCACCTCGGCGGCTTTCGACTGGCTGTCGAATTCCTTGCCGTTGTAGATGTAGCCATCGGCGCAGAACAGCACCTTCGGCTGGATCTGCCCAAAGCGATCGAGGACGCCCTGCACGCCGAAGTCCGGCGAGCAGCTCGACCAGACCGCGCCGAGGCTCGCGGTCGCGAGCATGGCGGCAGTGGCCTCCGGCAGGTTGGGCAGATAGCCGGCGACGCGGTCGCCCTTGCCAACGCCGACGTCGGCGAGCGCCTGCGCGATGCGCGAGACGAGGCCGTAGAGCTGCTTGTAGGTCATCCGGCGCTTGATGCGGTCCTCGCCCCAGAACACGATCGCCTCGGCGCCGTCGCGGCGCCGCAGCAGGTTCTGCGCGAAGTTGAGCCGCGCCTGCGGGAAGAAGCGCGCACCCGGCATCCGGTCGCCGTTGACGAGTGTCTCGCCGCCCTTGTCGCCGATCACGCCGCAGAAGTCCCATACGCGGTTCCAGAATTCGGGCGCCTGCTCGATCGACCAGCGGTGCAGCGAGGCGTAATCCGCCTTACCGACCTCGCTCATGAAGCGGGCGATCGCGGTCTGCGCCACCTGCTCGGGGCTCGGTGTCCACATCGGGCTCATTGCAGTCGCTCGCGGATGGTTTGCGGAATGCGCACCGGCTTCTGGCGCGCCATGTCGATGAAGACGACGGTCGCCGCGCCGTCGGCATAGAGCTCGCCACTGATCAGGAGCTCGTAGTAGGTGGCGACGCTCGAGCCGCCGGGCGATCCGGCGTACACCTGGACTTCAACCGTGCCGGGGTAGTTGATCGCGCGCTTGAAGTTGCACGAAGCGTTGGCGACGACGATTCCGGTCGACTTCCACGCCTCGTCCTCGGGTACCAGCGCATCGAACCAGCCGATGCGCGCCTGCTCCATGTAGCGGAAGTAGACCGTGTTGTTCACGTGCCCCATCGCGTCCATGTCGCCCCAGCGGATCTGGATGCGCTCGACGTGCACGAGCTTGCGAACAGCGGACCGCAGTGACTCCATCGGGGCGCCGATTATAATTCGCCGCATGCCGCGCGAATCGATGCAGTACGACATCGTCATCGTCGGCGCCGGTCCCGCCGGACTCGCGGCTGCCATCCGCGCGAAGCAGGTCTCCCCCGACGTTTCGGTGTGCGTGCTGGAAAAAGGCTCCGAGGTCGGCGCGCACATCCTCTCGGGCGCAGTGATGGATCCGCGCGCCCTCGGCGAGCTCGTTCCCGACTGGAAGGAAAAAGGCGCGCCGCTCAACGCGCCAGTGACGCGCGACCGGTTTCTCTTCCTGCGCGAGAACGGTGCCCTCGAGACACCGGCGTTCCTGCTGCCCGGCTGCTTCCAGAACCACGGCAACTATGTCGTGAGCCTCGGCAACGTCTGCCGCTGGCTCGCCAAGGAAGCGGAAGCGCTCGGCGTTGAAATTTTTCCGGGCTTCGCGGCCGCCGAAGTGCTCTACGACGGCGAAAAGGTCAAAGGCGTCGCCACCGGCGACCTTGGCATCGACCGCAAGGGCGAGAAGACCGACGCCTATCAGCAGGGCATGGAGCTCCTCGGTAAGTACACCTTCTTCGCCGAAGGCTGCCGTGGCCATCTGGGCAAGCAGCTCGAGGCTAAATACAACTTGCGCGAGAGCGCCGATGCGCAGGTCTACGCCGGCTGGCCGCTCGCTGCCGACACCTACGGCGGCTCGTTCGTCTACCACATGGAGAACCGCCAGGTGGCGGTGGGCTTCGTGGTCGGGCTCGCGTACCAGAACCCATACCTGTCGCCGTACGAAGAATTCCAGCGCTTCAAGACACATCCGGCCATCCGGGGCACGTTCGAGGGCGGCAAGCGGATTTCCTACGGCGCGCGTGCCATCACGGCCGGCGGCCTGCAGTCGCTGCCGAAGCTGGTGTTCCCGGGCGGCGCGCTGATCGGCGACGACGCCGGATTTCTCAACGCCTCGCGCATCAAGGGCAGCCACTGCGCCATCAAGTCCGGCATGCTGGCCGCCGAGGCGGCGTGCGAGGCGCTGAAAGGCGGCCGCGCCGGCGAGGAGCTCGCCGCGTATCCGGCGGCGTTCAGGAAGAGCTGGCTGTACGACGAGCTCTATCGCGCGCGCAACTTCAAGCCGTGGATGTCCAAGGGCCTCTACACCGGCACGCTGATGGTCGGGATCGACCAGGTGCTCTTTCGCGGGAGAGCGCCGTGGACGCTGCGCCATGGGCACGCCGACAACGAGATGCTGAAGCCCAAGTCACAGGCGCGGCCGATCACCTATCCGAAGCCCGATGGCAAGCTGACCTTCGATCGCCTCTCGTCGGTCTTCATCTCGAACACCAACCACAACGAGGATCAGCCGATCCACTTGCGGCTCAAGGACCCGGCCCTCGCGCTGCGCAACCTCGAGGAATTCGCCGGGCCCGAGCAGCGCTACTGCCCCGCCGGCGTGTACGAGTTCGTCGACGTGGAGACCAAACCGCGGCTGCAGATAAACGCGCAGAATTGCGTGCACTGCAAGACCTGCGACATCAAGGACCCGTTCCAGAACATCGTCTGGGTCGCGCCCGAGGGCGGCGGCGGGCCGAACTATCCGAACATGTAGCTGAGCGCGCTCAGGCAGCGGCGATGCGCCGGCGAAGGCCGGTGTCCGCGTCCGGGCGCAGGAGCGCTTCGATCTTGTCCGCCGGGACCGGCACGCTCACGAAATAGCCCTGGATCTGGTCGCAGCCGAGCTCTTTCAGGAGACGGACCTGCTCCTTCTCCTCGACGCCCTCGGCGATTACTTTCAGTCCGAGGGTATGGGCGAGCGAGACGATCATGGCCACGATGTTGCGCGGATAGCCGGCATCGCGCATGCGTACGACGAAGCTGCGGTCGATCTTGAGGATGTCCACGGGCAGGCGCGCGAGGTAGCTGAGCGAGCAGTAGCCGGTGCCGAAATCGTCCACCGATACCTCGACGCCGGCGCGGCGGAGCGTCTGCAGTTTGCGCGTGCTCTCCTCTATGTCATCGACCAGCACGCTCTCGGTGATCTCGAGGTCGAGGAGCGGTTTCTCGCCGCCAAAATCGGAGATGGCTTCCAGCACGGAATCGACGAAGTCGCGCTGCCTGAGCTGGATGGCGGAGACGTTGACGGCGATGCGCGGCACGTTCATGCCGAGCGATTGCCAGTGTCGGATGTCGGCCGCCGCCTGGCGCAGCGCCCAGCGGCCCGCCGCGAGAATCATGCCGGTCTCCTCGAGCAGCCCGACGAATTTCGACGGCGGCACGCTGCCCAGCTCCGGGTCGGTCCAGCGGATCAGCGCCTCGAGACCGGCCACGGCGCCCGTCTTGACGTCGATCTTCGGCTGGTAGTGGAGCGCGAGCAGGCCCTCCTCCAGCGCGCGGCGCAGGCGGTTCTCCATCGCCAGCGATTCGGCGACGCGCGCGTTCATCTCCGACGCATAGAAGAGGTAGCGCTGGTTCAACTCCTTGGACTTGCTGAGCGCCGTCTCGGCATTGGCGCAGAGCGATTCGGTCGACTCGCCGTCGGCCGGGAACACCGCGATGCCGGCCTTCAGCGCCACGCGCAGCTCGACGCCATCGACCATGATCGGCTGCACGAACGCCTGCTCCAGGCGCTCGATCAGCCAGTGCGTCGTGTCCCCCGGGCGGTCGAACGGCGCCACCGCGATGGCGAAATGGTCGGCGCCCATGCGTGCCACGGTGTCCTGCTCGCGCGCCGCCTCGCGCAGGCGCGTGGCGATGGTGCGCAGTAGATCGTCGCCCGCCTTGCGGCCGAACGTCTCGTTCACCATGCGGAAGCGCTCGACGTCCACGAACACCGCCGCGGCAAAGCGCTTTTCGCGCCGAGCGGCATTGAGCGCCTGGGTCATGCGGTCGGTGAACAGGCTGCGGTTGGGAAGATCGGTGAGCGAGTCGTGATAGGCGAGATAGTCCATCTCGGCCTTCTGCTCGAGGTGATGCAGGGCGAACGAGATATCGCCCGCCAGCTCGTGCAGCAGCCGCATTTCCTCCTCGTCGAAAAAGTCGCGCACCCGCGCATAGAGGAGCAGCACGCCAGCCGGCTCCTCGTTGACGATCAGGGGCAGCGCGACGAAGGAGCCGCTTTGCGTGTCGTTCCAGACCATCGCGTGGGTGCCGATCTTCAGCCGCTCGAGCTCGCGCTCGGGGCTGCCCTCGCCCGCGCGGGCCGCGAGCGCGAGGCGCCGATCGGCATCGGCCAGCCCGACGGCGGCGAGCCGGAAGCCGCCCTTCTCCACGGCAATGCGGCAGGCCTCCTCCAGGAGCGCGTGCCGGTCGTCCGCGCGCACGATCAACGCGTTGATTGCCGAAAGCATGGCGAGTGTACGGTTCATGCGCTCGACGCGCTGCTGCTGCGCCTCGAGCGCCGTGGTCTTCTCGAGCAGCTGGTCGACCATGAGTCGCAGGTGATCGCGGTCGAGATCTGCGGGCGCCGGGGGGGCCTCGGCCGGGCGGCCTGACAGCACTTCGTCCACCGCGCGCAGGATGAGGTCGTTGTCCGACGGCTTGACCAGCACGCGCGCGACGCCGAGCGCCGAGGCGAGCTGCTTCGCGTCCTGGCCGCCGAAATAGGCGGTGTAGAACATGACGCTCATGCCGGCGGTCGCCGGCTCGAGCTTGAGCCGCCGCGTCAGCTCGTAGCCGTCCATGCCGGGCATCAGCACGTCGGAGATGACGAGCACCGGGGCGTGGGTGCGGGCGAGGTCGAGCGCCCGGTTGCCGTCGTTCGCCGTCAGCACCTCGTGCCCGAAGGTCTCCAGGAGGGCCGCGAGTGCCTCGCGATTGGCGCGGTGATCGTCCGCAATGAGGATTTTTGCCACTAGCCTATCCGACCCGGTCCCGGCACGATCGTTCCGACCCAGTAAAATGCCGGGCATGGGAGGAAACCCGCACGAAGATGCGGCCTCGGGGAGCGCGGCGTCATACCGCAGTTTTGGCGCGTTTTACCCGTTCTATCTATCGCAACATGCCCACCGTAGCTGCCGCCGCCTGCACTTCGTCGGGACTACGCTCGGCCTAGCCTCCATCATAACGGCCGTCATAACGCGCAATTTCTGGTGGATCGCCGCCGGCCTCGTGGCGGGATATGCGCTTGCCTGGATCGGACACTTCTTCTTCGAGAAGAATAAGCCCGCCACCTTCAGCTATCCCTTGTACAGCTTCATCGGTGACTGCGCGATGTGGCGCGACATGCTGAGCGGACGGATCAGGTTCTGATGGGCGAGCAATATAGCCTTAGCGCGCTCCTGCACTCCGAAGTGGCGTGGCTCACCCTGCTGGCACTCGCGCTGGCGGTGCTGCTGCTTAGGTTCCGCGCCGCCGAACGCTCGGTCTACCTGAACACCCTGTGGCTCTTCCTGATCGGGGTGTTCGGCCAGGCTGGCGCGCTCGCGCTCGAAGCGCTCGGGTTTCCGGGCGTGGCGTCGGCGATGCACACGATCTTTCGCATCGTCACCGCGATCTCCCTCATCCGGCTGGTCGGCTTCGGGCTTTTCCGGCTGCTGCTGCCGCTCATGGGCCGGGTGCTGCCGCGCATCGTCGAGGACGTGGTGATCCTCGTCCTCTACGCGATCTACGGCTTGGCGCAGCTGCGCGGCGCGGGCGTCGATCTCTCGAGCATCGTCACCACCTCGGCGATCCTGACGGCGGTGATCGCTTTCGCCATGCAGGATACGCTCGGCAACCTGCTCGGCGGCCTCTCGATCCAGATCGACAACACGGTGCAGGTGGGCGACTGGGTGCGGGTCGATGACGTGATCGGCCAGGTGCGCGATATCCGCTGGCGCTCGACCCTCATCGAGACGCGCAACTGGGAAACGCTGGTCATCCCGAACAGCATGATCATGAAGGGGCGCGTCGCGATCCTCGGCAAGCGCGAGGGCCAGCCGCTGCAGTGGCGCCGGGCGCTTCGCTTCATGGTCGACCCCGGCGTGCCGCCAGCGCGCGTCATGGCCATCGTCAACGAGGAGATGCGCGACGTGCCGATCGCCAACGTCGCGCGTTCGCCGGCGCCGACCACCGTGCTGCACAACTTCATCCACGGCAACCTGGAATACGAGCTGCGCTACTTCCTAAGCGATCTCCTCGAAGACGAGATGACCGACTCGATGGTGCGCGTGCATCTCTTCGCGTCGCTGCAGCGCGCCGGCATCCGCATCGCGGAAGAGCAGCGCACGGTGCACGCGGTGTCGCGCGACGAAGCGCACGCCGACGCGGTGCGCAAGCGCGAGATCACGCGGCGCCTGGAGATGCTGAGCGGCGTCGACCTCTTCTCGGTGCTCTCGGAGGACGAGATGAGCGAGCTCGCCGAGCAGCTGCATTACGCGCCGTTCGCGCGCGGCGACGCCATCACCAAGCAGGGCAACGTGCCGCACTGGCTCTACATCGTCGCCTTCGGCGAGGTCGAGGTGCGCTACGAGCCGCCGCACGGCGCGCCACAGGTCATCAGCACGCTGCGCGCGGGCCAGTTCTTCGGCGAGATGGCGCTCCTCACCGGCGAAGCGCGCAGCGCCACCGTCATCGCGCTCACCGATGTCGAGTGCTATCGTCTCGACGTCAAGTCGTTCCAGACGCTCATGCACCGCCGGCCGGAGATCGCCGAGGGCATGAGCCGCGTCATCGCCTCTCGCCGCCCCGAACTCGAGAAAGTGCGCGAGATCTTCGCCGCCCAGCCGGGACCGTCTGCGATCGAGCAAGCCGACCTGCTGACGCGCATTCGGCGCTTCTTCGGGCTAAGGGCGAAGGCCTAGTCGGCGTAGACGCCACTCTTGCGGATGATCGGCGTCCATTTGTCGATCTCCGCTTTCAGCAGATTGCGCAGCGACTCGGGCGTCGCCTTGGCAGGCGGCACCGGCTCGGCGCCGAGGTCGGCGAGGCGCGACTTGAATGCCGGATCCTGCACCGCCGCCCGCAGCGCGCCGTTTAGCTTGTCGAGCGCGGCCTGCGGCGTGCCGCGCGGCGCGAACAGGCCGTTCCAGACGACCAGCTCGAAGCCCTTGAGCCCCTGCTCGGCGAGCGTCGGCACGTCGGGCAGCGAAAGCACGCGCGCGGCGCTGGTCACGCCGTAAACCTTGATGTTGCCGGTCTTGATCTGCGGCACGGTGTTGGTGGTCTGGTCGCACATGAAGTCCACCTGGCCGCCGATCAGGTCGTTCATC
>JAEKLK010000271.1 GCA_019509895.1 Betaproteobacteria bacterium
CCCGGCCGGGGCGGCGGTTTTGCGAGTTATAGCGCCGCGACTATGCCGAGGATCTGGTTCAGCAGCGCTGCCAGACCTCCCGCATTGTCGAGCAGCCCGGTGACGGCGCACAGCAGGTTGCCGAGCAGGTTCCCCGCTCCCGGTACCGCCGTGATGTTGAGAACGACCTGGTTCAGGTCGATCACCAGCCCCAGCAGATCGAGATGAAGCGGTCCCAGAACGAGATTAAGGATGTCGCACGCCAACGCCGCCTGCGCGGCCCGGGCCCCCGACGCGCCCTGGATCTGGGCCGGTACCGATACGGTCTTGAACACGCTCGTGACCGCACCTGTTGAGGTGTTCGTTACGAGCCCCGTCAACGTGCCGACCGCGACGATGCCGCCCGCACCGTCTGCGACGAAGCGGCTAATCGTCAAGTTGCCGGTGAAGGTAGCAATGGCGCCTGACCCGACGACCGGGACAGTTATGCGCGGCGTCTGGTTATTGCCCTTGCCGCGATCAGTATCGCCATCCGCTAGCGACGGTAGTGCAGTAGCCAGGCCAAAGAACAAAGCGAAAACGGTCAAGGCGCTTCTTAGCGATGCGGTCATTGGTTCATCCCTCTTTGGTTGTTGACTAGTGAGCGGCACTGTGGCGGCGAAATATTTCGTGGGTTAGCGCACTTGGAAATATTGCGCGTCGCCTGCGGGCGACGTCGAAAGGCCGCTAATGGGTGTGAACGGCGCGAAAAATTCGGAGCGACAACGCGTTGTCGCCGCAATGCTCACGTGCGGCGTGCGAAGCGCGACTACCTAGAGCGCCAGGTAGTTGTCCTGGCGGAATCGCGGAGTGCAGATCGCGAGGAACACGAGATCGGCCTCGCCGACGTTCGCGATGCGCTGGCGACAAAGCGGCGGGATCACCACGACGTCGCCGGGCTCCACCAATTGCGGCGGTAGCTCGCCGACCTCGACGCGGCCGCGGCCTTCGAGGATCACGTAGCGCTCGGTGCTGTCGCGCAACTGATGCCAGCGGGTGGTTACGCCGGGCGCTACGCGCGCCCGCGCTATGGAAGCGTGCGGATCGTCAGCGCTGTTCGAGAGCTCGAGAATGTCGCAGCGCTCGTCGGTGTAGTACTCGGCGCTCGCACCCGCGCGGCGGATGACGGGCTTCATGCGCTGGCGATTTCGTCGTAGCCGCGACCCACGAACTCGATAACGCAGAATCCATGCCCAAACGGATCGGCCATCAACGCGATCTGTCCCCAGCTATGGGTGGCAATGGGCACTTCGAGGACCGCGCCGGCGGCACGGGCACGCTCCACCGCAGTGCGTATGTCCGTCACGACGAAGTCGAGATGCACCGGCGTCCAATGCCGGCGATAGTGACGCTCGTCGCTGACCGTCGGCGTCGCCCGACTGCCCGCTGGCTTGGCCAGCAGGTAGATCGGCGGACCGGCGCCGATCAGCTCGATGCCGGCATCGGCGAAGCGCCGCCCGATCCCGAGGTCGAACGCGTGGCAATAGAACTTCGTCGCACGCGCAAGATCATCGACGTCGATGTTGATCAGCGCGTGCGCCATGCGAGAGCTATCTCACCGGCTGGCGCACGTACGTCGGCCGGAAGTCGTGCGTGATCTCGTTGACCAGCGCCGGCACCATCTCTTCACGCGGATTGCCGCCGCTCATCCCGCCGCTCACGCCACGCTTATGCGAGCTCGCCCGTGAACACGGCGGTGACGCCGTACTTCGCGCCGATCTTGCGCAGCGCCGGAGCATCGAACTGCTTGGCGCCGACGGCGGCGAGGAGCTGCTGGCGATCACCGAGCTCGACGAAACGCGTGCCCGGCTGCGCCGATTGCACCTGTTCCTGGAATTGCCGCGTGGCGCGCGCGCTGAGGGTCTCTTCGGAGTTGGAGCCGAAATCGACGATACCGACCGGGCCGTACCCCTTCAGGTCCACCTTCGGCGGCACGGGAACGACGACTGTCCTGGAGCACGCCGCCAACACCGTGGCGGCTAACAGCAGCGCAGCAGAGCGTTTCATGTTTTTCTCCCTTATTGAGTGGCGCTGGCGCGACACTACACGAGGGAGGCTCGCCGGTCAGTCAGAAAGTCCCGGCGGCGGGGGGAACGCTAGAGCAGCTCGCGCATCCAGGCAGCGGTGCGCAGCGCGCCGCCGAAGCTGTAGAGATGGACCCCGACCGCATTGCTTGCCTCTCTCGCCAGGCTGTAGCGCGCCACCGCGATCAGGTGATCGCGCGGGTCGGTGTTCGTGACGAGCTGCGCGATGCCGGTGCCGAGGCTGCGCAGCGCGCGCAACGACCGGCTGACGCCACACCGCTGGGCATAGCGCACCAGCGCCACCGCATCGGTCGGGCCGGCGATGCCAACGTACACCGGCACGTTCGGCCAGCGGCGTGCGAGGCTCGCGCAGTACTCGACCACGCGCACGGGCGCGAAGGAAAACTGGGTAAGGACGTAGACGCCGATCGACTGTGCGGCGGCGAGTTCGAGCTTGCGCTCGAGCGCCTTGTCGATCGCGTTGGCCGGGATGCGCGGATGCCCCTCCGGGTAGCCGGCGACGCCGATCTCGCGGACGCCGCAGTCGGCAAGCAGCCGCTCCTCCAGGATCTGCAAGCTGTCGACGAACGGACCCTTCGGACGGGGCTCGTCGCCGCCGATCAAGAGCACGCGATGCACGCCGTGGTCGGTCGCCGCGCGCTTGAGGAAATCGCGGAATTCGTCGCGGTTAAGGATGCGGCGCGCCGAGACGTGCGGCACCGGGTCGAGGCCCGCCTCGCGCACCGCCGCGATCGCCTCGAGAGTGCGCGCGAGCGGCAGGCCGGGAAGCGAGGGTATGTACACGCACGTATCCGCGGGCAGCAGCGCGGCTACCTCCTTCGCGCGATGCAGGTCGCGCGGCGAGATCTCGAGTGAGCCGGCCGCGACCAGATCCGCGATGCGCCCCTGCAGGCGCGGCTCAGTCGCGCTTGCGGGAAACGACATAGGACTCATCCTGGAACCAGAGGCTGCCGTGCTTGCGCAGCACCTCGCGCGTCGCGTCGAGGTAGCGGCTGTCGCGCAGCGCTTCGCCGAGCCTCATGTCGTCGATCTGCGCGACGTAGATGGCCGCGTTCCACGCCGCAAAGAGCGTCGACGTGCCGATGCTCGAGGAGATCTCAGAGGGCAGCGTGTGCATGTCGTAGCGGAAGATGGCGCGCGCATCTGCGTAGGCATTGAAATTGTAGCGCCGCGCATCGCGTCCGAGCTCCGCCTTGGTGGCGCGCAGCAGATCGTGCCGGCTCTGCGAATACGGATTCTCGCCCGGCCAGACCCTCTGCACGATCTCGAGACCCGGGTCATGCCCGTGGGAATGGATGCCGAGCAGCCGTCCGCCCTTGCCGAGCGCGCGCACCAGCGGCGCAACGACCTTCTGCGCCTTGAATTCGAGCGGCGCGCGCAGCCGGTAGGGCTGCGAGGCGATCACCATGTCGTAATCGGCTTTGCCCTCGCCGCGCTTCGGAATCGCGTTCTCCAGCAGGAAGCGGTAATCCTCGCGGTAGAGCACCAGTGCCGTAGGATGCTCGTAGATCGGGTTGCCGGTCTTCGGGCTGTGGCGCGCCTGCCAGTTCTTGGCGAGGAAGGGCTCGAGCGCCGCGATCTGCTCGCTGAAATCGTGCGAGGTCGTGCCGGTGAGCGCCGCCTCGTGCCACACCATCGCGGTGGCGTGCTCGACAGCGCGCGGCTGCAGCCATGGCGCCTCGCTGTAGTACATGTTGGTGACGACCAGAACGGTCGCCGGATGCTCGAAAAACCGATCGGCCATCTTGCGAAGCGAGAGCCGCACGTCCTCGAGGCTGATCTCCTTGCCGACGATGTAGAACGGTACCGTCGGGAAACGCCGGTGCATCTCGCGCATCACGCGCGCGAGCACCGTGCCGTCCCCCATGCCCGCATCGAACACGCGAACCGCCGGCGGCCGCGGATGGATCTGCCCGAGCTCGAGGCCGACGCGCCGGGCGATGACGTCCTTCTCGCTGCACGTGTTGACGAAGAGGAGGTACTTCTGGCGGTTGTCGAAGAAGCGGAAATTGCTTTCCGGATCGGCTTTCTGCACCGCCGCCGCGGCGGGCCGCGGCGCGCCGCCATGGATGAGCGCCATCAGCTCGGGCGGCGCATCGCCCGCCCCGGACGCACCGTGCTTCACCATGAAGTCGTTGACGCGCGTGAGGGTCTCGGGCGTGACACGGGCCCCGTCGCGCAGGCGCGCGACGAACTTGCCGTCGTTCACCGCGCGGCGACCGAAGGTCGACTCGGCCATGCCGGTGCGCCGGCAAAAGTCCGAGATGCTGCCGAGCAGCGTCCCGCCCCCTCCTGCTTGCACTGCATCCTCCGTAACGGAACTGCGCGAAAATCTTGCGCGCGCCATTAGTGGGACATCAACCACGCCTCTTGCGGCGCGCAAATTGGGATATTGCCCATCCCGTAAAATCAATGGCTTCCATT
>JAEKLK010000272.1 GCA_019509895.1 Betaproteobacteria bacterium
CTGCAGGTGATCGACTGGGCGATGCAGGTGCACGGCGGCGGCGGCGTGTCCGACGACTTCGGCCTCGCCTACGCCTACGCGCACGCGCGCACGCTGCGCTTCGCCGACGGCCCGGACGAAGTGCACCGCAACCAGATCGCCAAGCTCGAGCTCGGAGAGCAGACCTCCATCGCCGAAGCACTTGCGCAGCGCCGCCACGGCTGACGCGCTGGTTCTCGGCGCCGGGATCATCGGCATCTCGGTCGCCGTGCACCTGCAGCGCCGAGGGCGCGCGACGGTGCTCATCGACCGGCGCGGCGCCGCCGAGGAAACGTCCTACGGCAACGCCGGCCTAGTGCAGCGCGAAGGCGTCTACCCGTACGGCTTTCCGCACGACTTCGGCGCGCTCTTCCGCTACGGCGTTAATCGCACCATCGACGCCCATTACCACCCATCGGCCATCCCGAAGCTCGCCGGCTTCCTTTGGAAGTACTGGCACTATTCGAAGCCCGCGCAGCACGAGGCGATCGCGCGGACCTATGCGCAGCTCATCAATCACTGCCTGGAGGAGCACCAGGCGCTGATCCGCCACGCCGGTGCCGAGGACCTGGTGCGTCCGACCGGCTGGATGAAGGCCTTTCGCACCGAGCGCGAGCGTGACAAGCGCTTCTCCGAAGCCGAGCGCTGGAAGCGCGACTTCGGACTCAACTACCGAACGCTGGATGCGGTCGAGCTGCAGCGCGTCGAGCCGCACGTGGCGCCGGTGCTGGTCGGTGCGCTGCACTGGATCGATCCGCTCGCCGTGCTGGATCCGCAGGGTCTGGCGCTCTCTTATCTCGCACTGTTCGCGCCGGCTCGGCTACGACCTGCCGCTCGCGGTGAAGCGCGGCTACCACATGCATTACCGCGCCGCGGGCCGGGCGGTGCTGAATCATCCGATCCTCGACGCCGAGCGCGGCTACTTCCTCGCGCCGATGCGCCGCGGCATCCGCCTTACCACCGGCGCCGAGTTCGCGCTGCGCGACGCGATTCGCACGCCGGTGCAGCTCGGGCGCGCCGAGCCGATCGCGCGCGACCTCTTCCCGCTCGCCGAGCGCCTCGACACCGAGCCGTGGATGGGCTCGCGGCCGTGCACGCCGGACATGATGCCGGTCATCGGTCCGGCGCCGCGCCACAAGGGCCTCTGGTTCGCGTTCGGCCACGCGCATCACGGGCTGACGCTCGGCCCGGTGACTGGGCGGCTCGTCGCGGAGCTGGTTTGCGGCGAGCGGCCATTCATCGAGCCGACCGCCTTTCGCGCCGACCGGTTCTGATCGGCGCATAATCGTCGGCCGCAAGTGATCATCGGCGTTCCGCAGGAAACCAAGACGCACGAGTACCGGGTGGGATTGACGCCCACCTCCGTGCGCGAGCTCGTCGCGCATGGCCATCAGGTCATCGTCGAGACGAACGCCGGCGCCGGCATCGGCGCCGCGGACACCGCGTACGAGAAGGCCGGCGCGCGCATCGGCGATCCATGGCCGCAAGCCGAGCTGATCGTCAAGGTGAAGGAGCCGCAACCGGCCGAGCGAAAGAAGATTACCGACCGGCATGTGCTCTTCACCTACCTGCACCTCGCGCCGGATCGCGCGCAGACCGAAGACCTGATGCGCTCCGGCGCCATCTGCATCGCCTATGAGACGGTGACGCGTTCCGGCGGCGGCCTGCCGCTGCTTGCGCCAATGTCGGAGGTGGCGGGCCGCATGTCAGTCCAGGTCGGTGCAAGCTGCCTCGAGAAAGCGCGCGGCGGCATGGGGATACTGCTCGGCGGCGTGCCGGGTGTGCCGGCGGCCAAGATCACCATCCTCGGGGCGGGCGTCTCGGGCTCGAGCGCCGCCCGCACGGCAGTGGGCTCGGGGGCGCGCGTCTACGTGCTCGACCGTTCGCTGGACGCGCTGCGCAATATCGAGCAGGAATTCGGCGCACGCGTCGTCACCGTGCATTCCAGCCGCGACACCCTCGAGAGCGATGTCCTTTCCGCCGATCTGGTGATCGGCGCGGTGCTCGTGCCGGGCGCCGCGGCGCCGAAGCTCGTGACGCGCCAGATGGTGAAAGCGATGAAGGCGGGCTCGGTGGTGGTCGACATCGCCATCGACCAGGGCGGCTGCTTCGAGACGTCGCGCCCGACGACGCACGCCGATCCGACGTACATCGTCGACGACGTGGTGCATTACTGCGTCACCAACATGCCCGGCGCCGTGCCGCGCACCTCGACCTACGCGCTCAACAACGCCACGTTGCCTTTTGTGCTGGCGCTCGCGAACAAGGGCTGGAAGCGCGCGCTCGCCGACGACGAACACCTCAGGAACGGCCTCAATGTGGCGCGCGGCAAGATCACGCACCCGGAAGTCGCTGCGGCGCTCAACGTGCCGTACTCGCCGCCGGCCGATCTCTTACGATAGCCGCGGCGCGCTCCAACTCGGCGCGGCTATTGAGGATGTCGGGACACAGGCGCAGGTATTCGCCACGCGCGTCGACTTTAACCATGGCCGCCGCCAGTGCTTGCGCGAGGCGCGTCGCCTCCGGATGCACTAGCGTCACGAAGGCGCCATGATCGTCGCCCGCGCCCCCGGCGTCGGGCAGAAGCGCGGCGAGTTGCCTCTTCTGCTCGAGGTTATAGGCGCGTAGCCGCTCGACGCCGAGCTCGAGCGTTATCTCGAGCCCGGCGAGCGCCTGGAACGGGCTCAATACCGGCGGCGTCGATTCGAGCCAGCCGTCACCGCCCTCGGCGAACTGCGGTGGGTCGGGCCGTTGGTAGGAGAAAACATCCTTCTTCGCGAACCAGCCGGTGTCGAGCGTGCGCAGCGCATGATGGCGCGGATGCACATAGAGCCAGCACGCACCCGGCCCGCCGCGCAGATATTTATACGAGCCGCCGACGGCGAAGTCGGCATCGAGCGCCGCGAGGTCGAGCGGCAGCACGCCCGCGTGGTGATAGACATCGAGGAGGACCAACGCGCCGAGCGAGTGCGCCTTCGTTATGCATGCCGAAAGGTCGGGCAGAACCGCGCCGGTGCGGAAGGCGACGGTGGAGATGACGAGCACATCGCAGGCCTCCGGCTGGAACGGCTTGAAAGGAAGCACCTTGAGAGCGATGCGGCCCTTGTCGCGGTAGACCCGCAGGATGAAATCGAGCGAGTCGAACTCGGCATCGGTCGTGAGTACGCGCGGCGGCGTGGTAAACGAGTTGAGTACCGCGCGCAGGCCCTGGCCGGCGCTCGTCTTCGGCACGATGCAGTCCGGACGCGGCGCACCGACCAGCTTCGCGGTCAGCGCACGCCATTGCTCGCGCGTCGCGAGCCACAGCTCCCAGGCGCCGTCCAGGTCCCGATACCAGGCCTCCATCGCGCGCTGCACATCCGCCGCGGCACGATCGGGCGGCCGGCCGAGCGAATGGTTCGCGAGGTAGATCTCCTCGCGAGCGAGCGCGCGCGAGAACCGGGGCCAGACGTGCTGCCGTAGCCAGTCCTCATCCCAGGTGGGTGCGGACATCGATCAGTTCAGGGAAGAGCGCGACTTCGAGCGACTTGCGCAGGAACGCGACGCCGTCCGATCCTCCGGTGCCGCGCTTGAAGCCGATCACGCGCTCGACGGTCTTGACGTGGCGGAAGCGCCAGAGCTGGAAGTTCTCTTCGACGTCGACCAGCTTCTCGCACATGTCGTAGGCCCCGGCGCGCGAGGTGGCGCAGGAATTCGTCGTACAGGCTCGGCGAGCGCAGCAGGCGATCGAGAAAGGCGCGCGTGCCCTCGTCATGCCGGTAAAGCTCGAGGCGGCGCGCGTTCTTGTTGCCGAGCAGGAACTCGATGGCCCGGAACTGGAAAGACTGCAGGCCGGAGGCAGGGCCGAGCACGTCGCGGAATTCCAGGTATTCGGAGGGCGTCAGCGTCTCGAGCACTGCCCACTGCTCGAAGAGCTGGCGCTGGATCTGCTTCACCCGTGCGAGGATCTTGAAGCAGGGCGCGAGGTTGTCCGCCTGCACGTGCGCGATCGCGGCCTGCAGCTCGTGGATCATCAGCTTCATCCACAGCTCGGAGGTCTGGTGCTGGATGATGAACAGCATCTCGTCGTGATGCGACGAGCGCGGCCGCTGCGCCGAGAGCAGCACGTCGAGCGCGAGGTAGCCGCCGTAGGAGGTCTCGGCGCCGAGCTCGGTGATGATGCCGCGGTCGTCCTTGGACGTCGGGTCACCCGCCATGCTTCCTATAATGCCACCTCATCCCGGGGAGGAATGCGATGCTCAGGCTCTGCGGCTTCCACATCAGCAATTACTTCAACAAGACGCGCATCGCCATGATGGAGAAGGGCCTCGAGTTCGAGCTCGATGCCAATTGCCGTCCGTCGCAGGCACCCGAGTTCCTCGCCCGCACGCCGATGGGCAAGATCCCCTTTCTCGAGACCGACGGCGCAGTGCTGAGCGAATCGCAGGCCATCTGCGAGTACCTGGAGGACGCCTATCCGCAGAAGCCGCTCTACCCGCGCGATCCGCTCGAGCGGGCGCGCGTACGCGAGCTCATCATTTATATAGAGCTGCATATCGAGCTGGTGGCGCGCCGGCTCTATGGCGACGTGTTCTTCAAGCGGCCGGTAAGCGAGGAGACGCGCGAGGAGGTGAAGAAGCAGCTCGCGAAAGGCGTGCGCGCCTTGCAGACGCGCGTGAAGTTTGCGCCTTACATCGCCGGAGCCGAGCTCACGCTTGCCGACTGTGCGGCGTTCGTGCATCTGCCGCTGGTCGGTCTCGCGACCAAGCTCGCTTATGGCGACGATGTCTTCGCCGGCATGCCGCAGATGAAGCCTTACCTCGCGATGCTGGGGGAACGGCCGGCATTTCGGCGGGTGAACGAAGACCGCAAGGCGGCGCAGGCGGCGATGAAGACGTGAGCGCGTTCCAGGATTACCTCCGCTACATCGTCACGCTGACCGCGGTTCTCGACCCCTTCCTCGCCATCCCGATCTTCGTCAGCGTCACTGCGGCGCGCGACGATGGCGGCCGGCGGCGCCTCGCGCAGGTCGTCACCCTCACCGTGTTTCTGGTCCTCGTGGGCGCTGCCGTCTTCGGCGAGTCGCTGCTCAAGGGGCTCGGGGCGAGCCTCGCGGCGTTCCAGGTCGGCGGCGGGCTCGTGCTTCTGCTGATGGCGCTCGCCATGCTGAATCAGCACGACGATCATCGCCGCCCGTGCGGGCGGCGCCGCCCACCTTGCGGCGCTCGTCACCTCCATCGCCCTTGTCTGCATCGCGCTCTGGCTGCTGCTGCGCGTGGCGCCCTCGGTCGGAGAGCGTATGGGGACGACGGGCCTCAACATCGCCACGCGCATCCTCGGCCTGATCCTCGCCGCTATCGCCATCGAGACGATGGCAGACGGGCTGAAGGGGCTCTTTCCGGCGCTCGGCTAGAGCGCCATCGGATTGCGCGGCTGGCGCTCCTCCAGGATGTCGTCCATGCGCGCGCGGATCGCGCCTTTGATGCGCGGATGCGTGAGGATGTAGAAGCGCTCGTCCTTCACGGCCTGCACCACCGCGCGCGCCACGTCATTTGCCGACACGCGGCCGGAAGACACCGCCTTCCTCAGCATCGCTTCGCGGGCCAGCGTTTCCTGCGTCTTCGCCGTCGGCTCGATGCCCGCCGGGCGATTGCGCTCGGAATCGGCAATGCCGGTCGGCACGTACGCCGGGCAGAGCACCGAGACGCCGACGCGCGAATTGCGCTCGCGCAGATCGTGGTACAGCGTCTCGGAAAGCGAGACCACCGCGTGCTTGGTGACGTTGTAAGCCGCCGTGCCCGGCGGGCTGATGATGCCGGCGACCGAAGCGGTGTTGACGATGTGGCCGTCGTCGCGCGCAATGAGTCGCGGAGCGAAGCTCCGTACAC
>JAEKLK010000273.1 GCA_019509895.1 Betaproteobacteria bacterium
AGTTCGGATCCGCCTGGTACACCACGTAGCCGCTGGCCGAGCCGCCCTGTGTGATGGCGAGAGGCTGGTTGAGCGTTCCTGCCGGCAGCGTGATGGTCTGGGCGACAGGGACTTGCTCGCTCCAGGTGGTCGCGACGAGGCCGGCGGTCGGCGTGCTCGCCGGAAGGCCCATCTGCACCTCATAACTCGTACCGGGCTCCAACAGCACCAGGCTGCCGCGGCACTCGTTGTTGCGGGCGTCGAACCACATGTCGAGGCCCTGGCGAAAATTCGACTCGCCCACCTTGCGGAAAATCAACGCGCAGCCGGCGCCGGGGTTCGACGGCGGCGTCCAGTAGAGGCCGATCGACTCGAAGGTCGGCACCGCGCGCGCGCCGTTGGACGGCAGGCCGGCCGCCGATCCCGCAACGCTTCCTGAACTCGCGCCAGTAGAGCCCGACGAAGAAGGCGTATTCGGTTGGGCCGGATTGCTTCCGCCGCTCCCGCCGCCGCTGCAACCGGCGAGCGCGACGAGCAGCACGATGCCGAATGATTTCGCCAATGAACGCTCCCTTTGCGCCGTGCCCCCGCAACTTCTTTTGTCGCGGCGCCATGCTGTGGCAACGAATCGCGACCGCTTGCCGGTAGAGCACTAAGTTCTTGGCTTTGATTCTAGGTTTCCTGAAATCGGCAACCGCTTGGCCCAATGACGGACGGTTTGGGTGCGCGGACGAGCGGGCGACGCCTGCTGTCGACGGAATTCGACGCGTGTCATAGCAATGCGAATCGACGGGCGGATCACGACGTGATCCGATCGGACCGTCTGCACACGGTGACGGACGCGTGGCAGGTGGCGGTATTAGTTACGCAACGGAGGACTTAAATGGGTCGATTCCAACTGTTTGCGTGTTCCTTGGTTCTGGGCGTGACGGCTTGCGGCGGCGGCGGCGATGGAGGAGGTGGCGGAAGTGCGGGCGGCAGTGGCGCAACTCCGCCGCCTCCGCAAACGCCGCTGGTTTATTCAGGCGCAACGACGGCTGCCGCTATCGGTGCGAATAACGCCGGCACCGTTACAGCCAACGTCGTCGGAGCCACCGGCGCCACTATTGGCGGACCGGTGATGGCGGTCTCCGCGCGAGCCGAATCAGCATCAACTTCGGAGCCACAGCCTACCGGGGCGACGGGCTTGACCCGCCGCCTGGCGCAAGCCATGCACGCCACCGAGCTGGCGCGCGCGCCCGTGGCTGGCGCGCTGGCCGGAGTCGCGGTCGACCAGACCGTTCCGTGCGACAGCGGCTCGATGCGCATTTCCGGCGACCGCGCCGCCAACGGCACGGGAACACTTTCGGTGAGCTACAACGCGTGCCGCACAGGCAGTGACACGCTCAATGGTCCGGCCTCGCTTCAGATCAACAGCTATGACCAGACAAACCGCGTCATCACCGATGGGATTTTCTCGTTCACCCGCGTGAGCTTTACCGGACCGGGGATCGATTCGGATCTCACCGGTACGCTGCGCAAGCAGGCCGTCGCCACGCCCAACTTCATGGACGGCGGTGCCGCCACCGAGACGGTGACCTTGAACACCGTCACCCAGGACAAGGGCACCGGGCGCATGACGCGCACGCAGGATCTGCGCATCGTCAACGTCTACTCCAGCATGACGGCGCCGACGTTCTACAACCAGTCGATCGACGGGCGCGTGTACGACAGCGTGGCGGGATACGTGGATGTCACGACCAACACGATGCCTTTCAAGGCCCCGTGGGGACCGCTCTATTACTCCACTACCGGGCAGTCGTTTCCCGACTGGGGCGAGATCGTGCTGACCGGCGCGACCGGCAGCCGTGTTCGCGTGACGGCGCTTGCGATCGATCTGGCAAAGATCGAAGTCGATGCGGACGGCAACGGCGTCTACGAGAACGCCGCGCGGCTGAAATGGTCGCAGCTGAACTCGCCGCTCGCCGCCGATCTGACAGACACCGACGGCGACGGCATGCACAATAGCTGGGAGACGGCGCACGGCCTCGACCCGCTCAACGCGAGCGACGCCAACACCGACCTCGACGGCGACGGCGCGACGAACCGGACCGAGTACCTCGCGGGAAGCGATGCGGGGACCAGCGGCTCCGTTCCCGGGACCGTGCGCAAGGTTTGGGTCACCAATGTCCGCGAGCTCGACGCCGACCCGAGCGGCACCGTCTTCGTGTACGTGAACTCCGGCGAGGCCGTGCCGCTTGATACGGTGACGGGCGAGCTTGCCCGGGTGAGCGCGCCACGCGCCGATCCCGTGCCGAGCCACCGCGACGACCTGACCGTCACCGATGTGGCGCTCAATCGCACCTTCTCGCTCGCTCCTTCGGCGGCGCCGGGCGCCGGCCCGACGATGTGGACGCTGAGCGTGACCGATGCGACCTCAGGCGCGCCCCTCTCGAGCCTCGACATCAGCCTGGCGGGAACCAACCCCGGGAACCTGATCCGGTACGGCGCGAAGGGCATCGCCTTCCGCACGATTGGCACGGCAAGCCCGGGCTACGTGTACCTCGTAGAGTCGCCGGCGGTCATTCCGTAACCGTAGCTCAGTTGGCCCGCACGCCCGACGTTGGGCGTGCGGCGCCAACTTCCTTGCGCAGATGCAGGACCGGCCGGACGTTGTCCTATCTAAAGGCTCGGCCTGGGATTGCCGCCGAAGGTCTTCTCGTGCCGCTCCTGGCACTGGATGCAGCGAAGCGCCGACGGGAATGCCTTGAGGCGCTCGTACCCGATATCGTTGCCGCAGTCGATGCAGATGCCGTATTCCCCGCTCTTCAGCCGCTCGCGTGCCGCTTCCAGCGCGCGGTACTCGTCGAGGTCGCGCGTCATGTCGGCCTGCTCGAGATCGGCCATCAGCGTCGCCACCGACTCGTCGCCCGGGTCGGGCGCGGTTCCGGCGTGCTCGGAGTACGGCTGCTCGCGCGCGCGCTCGGCGTCCTCGCGCAGCTCGGCGAGCAGCGCGGTCCTCCGCGTCTCCAGAAGATCGCGCAGCTCCTGGGCCTGCCTATGAGCTGGTGCTGCGGCAGGAGCACCTCGATGCGCGCATTCCACTCGCCGCCATCGATCGCCTCGAGCACGAAGGTGCAGCCGGTGATCGCGGGATAGCGCGCGACGAGCTCCGCCGCCTCCGGAGCGATCGCTACACGCATACGCTAGCCGCCGAAGCGCGAGCGTGGATTGAAGCGTGAAGTGTCGCGCAGCTCCTCATAGAGCTTTTTCTCGCGCTCAGTGAGCGTGCTCGGCACGACGATCTCGAGGTTCGCGTAGAGGTCGCCCGCGCCGCCGCCGGGCTTCGGCAAGCCCTTGCCGGCAAGGCGCAGCTTCTGGCCGCCCTTCGAGCCGGGCGGCACCTTCATCGAAATGCCGCCTTCGAGTGTCGGCACGTCGACCTGGGCGCCGAGCGCCGCTTCCCATGGCGTGATCGGCACCTCTATCTCTAGATCGTGGCCGCGCGCGCGATAGAGCGGATGCGGTTCGAGCGTGATCTGCAGATAGAGATCGCCCGACGCGCCGCCGTTCATGCCCGGCCCGCCCTTGCCGCGCAGGCGCAGGCGCTGGCCGTCCACCGCGCCCTTCGGGATGCGCGCGCGCAAGGCATGGCCGTCGATCTGGAACTCGCGCTCGGCACCGCGCGCCGCCTCTTCCAGCGAGATGCGCACCGGCGTCTCCCAGTCCTCGCCCGGGATCGGCACGTTGCGGCCGAAGCCGCCGCGGCGGCCGGCGGCGCGGCCGAAGATGCCCATCTGCTCGAAGAGGTCGGAGAGATCGATGTCGCGCAGGTCTTCCTGCCGCCCGGCGCCAAAGCGGTCGAACCAGTCGGGCGGCGGGCGGAAATCCTGGCCGGGACGGAAGCCCGAGCCGAGCGAGTCGTAGGCGGCGCGCTTTTCCTTGTCGCGCAGCGTCTCGTAGGCCTCGGAGACCTCCTGGAACTTCTCCTTGGCGTTCGCCTCCTTGGAGACGTCCGGGTGGTACTTGCGCGCGAGCTTCCGGTACGCCTTCTTGATCTCATCCTCGCTGGCGCCGCGCTCGACGCCGAGGATCTTGTAGTAATCCTTGTATTTCACCCGGGATACATGGGGACGGCCCCGCCGGGATTAAAGTTCCCGCCTACATTCAGCAGCCGCCCGAGCTGCCGCGGACGTTGCTCAGTCCGACGCGGATATGCGCTCCCGCAGCGGTGCGGAAGTCGATGATCGCCGTACTGTTCGCGCCGTAGGTGACGAGCGCTGTCTCCGGATAGGTGTGTCCGAGGTCCTTGCTGTACGCAGTCGCGCTGAAGTCGCTGAACTCGCCGTCGCCGAAGGTCAGGAAGATCGGAGTTCCCGTGGGGAACGCGCTCGCCATCTGGCCATTGATCGGGATGCCGGACTGGGGCTGCAGCGCCAAGGTGGTGCCGACGGGCGTGCCCGCATTGAAGAGCGGCGGCCTTACGCTGAACGCGAATGCGAAGGCGTCCTGGCGCTGGGGAGCGTGGCAATTGCTGTCGCAAGTGCTGTAGCCAAGCTGAACGTCGAAGAACGTCGATCCGCCGTTGCCGAGCAGAGTCGCGCCGATGAGACCCTGCTCGGCGACGAAAAGATCGCCGCCCACGACAGTGGTCTGAGTTTGAGGCGCGCAACTGCCAGTGCTGCCGCCGCTTCCGGTGCTTCCAGTGCTTCCA
>JAEKLK010000223.1 GCA_019509895.1 Betaproteobacteria bacterium
GGTGGTACGCGTTCGACGTCGCAGTCCGGCGTCGCGACCAACGGACTATGCGCTACGTCAGCGCGTCGTGGTCTTGCGGATTTCCTTCTCGTCAGACCACTCGAGCAGCCCGTTGCGGATGTTCCAGAGCTGCAGGTTGAACTTGTAATAGACGTCCTTGATGTTCTTCACCTCCTTGACGATGGAGGTGATGTTCCCTTCCATGCGGTACTGCGCTCCGACCATCTGGCCCTTCTCGACCGCGTTTTCCTTCGCGTAGTACTCGGACTGCTGGCGCTTGATCTCTTCGGTCTGCTGGGTCATGCCGGGCGCGTCCACCGCGAAGCGCACCTTGCCACCCTTCTGCAGCTCCGAGCGGATCGAGTCGGTGATAGCGCGCGTGTCGATGTACTCGCTCGTCTTGTTCTTCACTTCCTGCACCGTGACGATCGGCAGGTTGCCGCTTGCGATCGCCGACGCCGTCTGCATCGAGCGCGCCATGGACTCGGCGATGAGCTGCAGGTCCGTCGAGCCGAACTGGTTGGTGACGGTCTCGACGCCGCGCGCGTCGCCGTAGCTCGTCTTTTCGTGCGCGCAGCCCGCGGCCAGCGCGGCAGCGGCGATGATGAGCAGGGTCTTCTTCATGGCGTCACTCCTGGCTCATCAGGACCAGCCGGAAGTCGACCGCCTTCGCGCTCGGCGCGACTGTGCTGATCATGAGGTTCGAGTTGTTGTAGAGCATGAGCGGCTTCCACGACTCCTCTTCCGCCGCGCGCATGCCCTCGCGGTCGATCCAGCGGAACTTGTAGGCGATGCGCTTCACGCTCGAGCTGTCGTTGTTCAGATTCGCGTCGATCTTGAGCAGGTCGCCGGTCTTCGAGCAGCGCAGCTCGGTCGGCTGAATGGTGGTGCGCCGGCCCTCGCTCGCGGTCTTTGCCCGCACCAGGTCGCCCATCGAGCCCACCTTCTCCTCGCCGATCGGGCAGCCGAAGGCGAACCCGGGCTGCTCGAAGCCCTTTTTGGTGGCGCAGCCGGCCACGAGTACCACCCCGGCGACCGCGGTCACAAGCCATTTCACATTCATCAGGATCTCCCTTGGGGCGCGTTCACGTATAGGCGCCCGGACAGTAGTCGAAAGTCTATCACCGCGTAGCGGCCGGAGATGTCGACGCGCGCCACCTGCTCGCCGGCGAAAGTCTGCAACGCGACTTCGTGCACGCCCGGCGGCAGTCGCACGCGGCCAATGGAGACCTCCCCCGGCAGCGTGCGCCAGGTGCGGTCGTCAGCGCCCTGCAGGAATGCTGCAAGGGCGAACGCGCCGATGGCCGCGGCCGCCCCGGCCTGCTTGTCCGAATGCTGCTGCGCCTGGTACTGCAGCACCGCGCTCGTGGTGGCGCGCACTGTGGCGCGCAGCATGATGCTCGGCATGTCGTCCTTCAGGCTGCGCCGTGCCATGAGATCGATGCTGGTGATGCGCGAAAGGGGCACCCGCTGCGCGCCGCCGACGGTGATACCGAGCGCGGCATCGGCGAACGGCCCTGGTGCGAGCACCGGGAACGAGAAAGGAATGACGATGAAATTGTTGTTCACCGGCACGGGCAGGCGGAACTGCTGCCCGCGCAACGCCGGCGCGGCGCCGGCGGAGACGATGAACAGCACCTCCGTCATGCCGTCGTCTGCGCCGGAGAGCCGGCTCTCGAGGCCACGCAGCGCCTCTTCGAGCGCCGGATTGTTCGGCTGCAGCTCGTTCGCCAGGCGGTAGCCCGGTGCAGCGAGGCTCGGCTCGCCGAGGGATTCATAGACGAACCCGGCGAGGTAATGGGAGAGCGCGCTCTGGTAGCCGTTCTTGAGCGCGTTCACTTCCGCATTGTCGATCGTCTCGACCGGGTAGCCGTTCAGCTCCTTGAAGCTCGTCTTCGCGCCGCGCTTCCTCGCCTGGGCTTCGACTTCCGCGAGCTCCTTCGCGCGCGAGAGCGCAATCTGCGCCTCGAGCTCATGCGTCTGCTTGATGGCGACGCGGGCGTCGTCGAAGCGGCCCGTGGCGAGCTGGTTGAGCGCCATGTAGGTCAGCAGCATCACCTTCTCGTAGTCGTGCGGCTCGTAGGTGCGCACGCGGTCGCTCACCACGTAGCTCGACGCGCTGCGCAGCAGGTCGGACGCAGTGCGCTCGTTCGTCTCGATCCGCTTCTGCGCCGCCAGCCACGCCTTCTGGCTCTCGTCGTAGCGATTGCGCATGCGCTCGAGCATGCCGAGCTCGAAGTAGTAGAGAAGGTCCTTGTCGCTGCTGCGGTTATTCGCCTCGAGATTGCTGATCGCGGCATCGACATTTCCCGTGCCGGCGCGGTTGAGCGTCGAAACGAGCTCGGCGTCGTAGCTGCGTGTGGCGGCGCAGCCAGCAAGGCCGACGATGAGGGCGGCTGCTATGCAGCGCCAGGATGACATGCTCTCCCTGCGCGGGTGATCCGCTTGTAGGTGGTCTGTCCATCTTACGCCCGCGCCGCACTGCGGCGCCGGACGTACGCCCTGCTAGTTTTTCGCGGCCGGGGAGGGCTTGACGCCGCCGAGCGGCACCGCAGGCACGTTGACGTAGCGGTGCGCGGCGGGCGGGCTCGCTTTCGCCGCGAGGTACACCGGCTCGAGCTTCGCGCCCAACTCTTTCAGCTTCGCGGCGCGGTTCTCCGGCGCCGGGTGCGTCGAGAGGAATTCCATCGGGCCGCCGCCGCCGACTTTCGCCATTTTTTCCCACAACGTCACGGCGGACTTGGGATCGTAGCCGGCGTGCGCGGCGAGCTGGATGCCGACGGCGTCCGCCTCCGCCTCGCTCTCGCGGCTGTTTGGCAACGTGACCGCGAGTTGTGCAGCCGCGTCCATCGCCTGGCCGCCGGCGCTGCCGATGCCGGCCACGGCGCCGAGGAGCGACACGCCAAGGCTGGTCGAGCGTGCCACCGACATCCGCTCGCGCGTATGGTCGAGGAGCGCGTGGCTGATCTCATGCCCCATCACCTGCGCCAGCTCGTCATCCGTGGCCTTGAGCTGCTCCCACATGCCGGTATAGATGGCCATCTTGCCGCCGGCCATGCAGAAGGCATTGACCGTCTTCGGGTCGTTGATCACCTGCACTTCCCAGCGCCAGCTCGCGGAATCAGGCCGGAACTTGATCGCCTGGGCAATCAGGCGGTCGCTGATCTCATGAGTCTTGCGCGCGCGGGCGCTGTCCTTGTCCCCGGACTTCTCGATCTTCTGCTTCTTGTCGAGGTCCGCCATCATCTGCTGATAGGCTTGCGCCGAGCCTTGGATCGCCTCGCTCTCGGAGACGAGTCCCACGAGCTGGCTTCGCCCGGTGATCGGGTTCGTCGAGCAGCCGGCGAGCACCGCAAGGCCGAGCAGCGAGCTCGCCAGCCCTCTCCTGAGCTTCGTTTTCATCGGGCGATTGTAAGCACGCCCTCGCTACCCTAGATGTAACTGATTGTCTTCACTTTTCCGTGCCGCACGGGTTTGCCGCACCGCGAGATGTCGCGAGCGACGGCTGCCGCTACAATCATGGCGCTCGTGTTCACTGCAATACCCGGCCGGCCGCGCAGCAAGAAACACCCTCAGGAACCCCTGTTTGCTTCCCCTCCGTTGTGGATCCACGCCTCGGCGGCCGCCAGGTGCTTTCTCGGAAAGGAAAGTCCGTTGCTGATCTCCCGTCGTCGTGAAGCAAAGCGCCGCGCGCTGCTGCAGATGCTAGACCGCCTCCCGATCCGCACCGAGGGCCGCGCCGTGCGGCCGCTGGCGGTGAAGCCGGCCGCGCCGGCGGAGGTGCCGCTCACGCGGCCCACGACCGGCGCTGCGCCCACCCGCGCTCAGAAGTAAAACCCCGCGCGAACTAGGCGGCTGTCTTTTCCCGCTTCGGCAGCTCGCCGATGGCGGTCCTGATCGCGTCCTCCACGCGCTCTAGGAACACGAACTCGAGCTTCGCCTTGGCCTCGGCCGGCACGTCCTCGAGGTCCTTTTCGTTGCGCTTGGGCAGCATCACGGTCTTTATGCCGGCGCGCAGCGCGGCGAGCGTCTTCTCCTTCACGCCGCCGATCGGCAGCACCAGGCCGCGGAGCGAGATCTCGCCCGTCATCGCCACGTCGTGCCGGATCGGCGCGTCGAGAAGCAGCGAGACGAGGGCGAGGAACATCGCCACGCCGGCGCTCGGTCCGTCCTTGGGCGTCGCGCCCGCCGGCACGTGCACGTGGATGTCCACCTTGTCGAACGCCTCGCCGAGGAAGGTGCGCGCGAGCGTCAGCGCCGCCTGGGCGGACTCCTTCATCACCTCGCCAAGCTGGCCCGTGAGGATCAGCTTGCCGTTGCCCGGCACCTTGGACGCCTCGATGAAGAGGATGTCGCCGCCCACCGGCGTCCACGCGAGGCCGGTCGCCACCCCCGGCACGGAGGTACGCTCGGCCACCTCGTTCTCGAAGCGGCGCGCGCCGAGGATCGTGTGCAGGTCTTCGAGCGTGACCTTCACCTTCTCGGCCCGGCCTTCGGCCACTTGCATGGCGACATGCCGCAGCACGGCGCCGATCTCGCGCTCGAGGTTGCGCACGCCGGCTTCGCGCGTGTAGTCGCGAATGAGCGCGCGCAGCACATCGTCGCTGAGGGCGAAGTCCTCGACCGCCCGGTCCGCCGACAGCAGGCCATTGGCCTCGAGCTGCCGCTTCACCAGGTAGCGCTTGGCGATCTCCAGTTTCTCTTCCTCGGTGTAGCCGGGGAGCTGGATGATCTCCATGCGATCGCGTAGCGGCCCCGGGATCGTGTCGAGCATGTTCGCCGTGGTGATGAACATGACCTTCGACAGGTCGAAGTCGACGCCGAGATAGTTGTCCCGGAAACGGCTGTTCTGCTCCGGGTCCAGAACCTCCAGCAGAGCGCTCGCCGGATCGCCATGGAAGCCGCCCTGACCGAGCTTGTCGATCTCGTCGAACATCACTACCGCGTTCTTGGACTCTGCGCGGCGCAGCGCCTGGATCACGTTGCCGGGCAGCGAGCCGATGTAGGTGCGGCGGTGCCCGCGAATCTCGGCCTCATCGTGCACGCCGCCGAGCGCGATGCGCTGGAACTTGCGTGCCGTCGCGCGGGCGATCGACTGGCCGAGCGAGGTCTTGCCGACTCCCGGCGGACCGACGAAGCACAGGATCGGGCTCTTCCCGGTCGGGTTGAGCTTGCGTACGGCAAGGTGCTCGAGGATGCGCCGCTTGATCTTCTCGAGGCCGTAGTGGTCCTCGTCGAGCACCTTCCTCGCTTGCGCGATGTCGATCGGCTTTTGCGCCTCGTCCTTCCACGGCAGCTCGGCGAGCCACTCGAGATAGGTGCGCAGCATCGAGCCTTCGGCGCTCCCCTCGCCCATGCGCTGCAGGCGCTTGAGCTCCTTCATGGCGTGCTTGTGCACGTCCTCGGGCATGCCGCCCTCTTCGAGCTGCTTCTTCAGCTCCTCCAGCTCGGCGCCCGTGTCCTCGTCCTCGCCCAGCTCCTTCTGGATCTGGCGAAGCTGCTCGCGCAGCACGTGCTCGCGCTGGCGCGAATCGAACTCCTTCTTGGTCTTGTCGCCGATCTCCTTCGAGATGCGCAGGACCCCGACGCGCTCCCCGAGCAGCTGCAGCACCTTATCCAGCCGCGCGCGCAGGTCGAAGGTTTCCAGCAACGCCTGCTTCTCCTCCAGCTTGACGTCGAGGAGATTGCCGACCATATCTGCGAGCAGCGCAGGCGAGGTCATGCCCTGCACGACGACCGCAAGCTCCTCCGGCGCGTTCGGCAGGAGCTCGATCGCCTCCACTGACTGGGCCTTCAATTGCAGGAAGCGCGCTTCGATGTCGCGCGGGAGCGCTTCCTTCTCTTCAGGCTGCTCGATGTACTGGACGCGCGCCACCAGGAACGGCCAGCCCTCGAGGAACTCGAGCGCGCGGAAGCGGCTCTGGCCCTGCACCACCATGTGGTGCGCGCCTTCGCCGCCGGTGATGTAGCGCACGACCTGGCCCGCCGTGCCGACCCAGTAGAGGTCCTCCGGCTTCACCTGGTTCTTCTGCCCATCCTTCTGCAGCAGGAAACCGACCTTGCGCTCGGTGCGCGCGGCTTCCTGTGCCGCGGCGACCGACATCGGGCGGCCGACGGTGATCGGCGAAATGACGCCCGGGAAGAGCACGTTATTCCTCATCGGGATGAGGATCAGCGCGTCTTCGGGCAGCGGCTTCAGCGCGCCGCCGCGCGCGCGTTCGGTCGTGCCGGTCGCGGCCGGTGGGTTGTCCTGCGCCAGCACTCGTGGATTCATGCGCCTTCCTTTTTCTTCAGGACCAGGGTCAGCACGCCGTCGACCAGCGTCTTCTCGACCAGCTCGACCGGCGCGTACGGGTCAGCGAGCGGAAGTGCGATCTGGCGCTCGAAGCGGCCGTAGGGGATCTCGATGCGATGGACATTGAGCGTGTCGCCCGTGCACGGGAATGCGCGGGCGGCGGAAATAGTGAGACCGCCCGGGTCGACGGATAAAGTGATGGAATCGGCGCGCACGCCGGGAAGCGCCACCTGCACGCGGAGGTGCTCCTCGGTCTCGGTGATATCGACCGGCGGCTCCCACGCGACCGTGGTGTGCTGGAAAAACTGGCGCTGCAGGCGCTCGGCGCGCTCGAGCATCGACAGCGCCTCGCCCCACATCCAACTGGACAATTCTCGCGATCTCACCGGGCCTATGTGGCGGCGCACGCCCCCACAATCAAGGCCGTTGCAAGAAACGCTCCGAAATCAGGGACTCGTCTCCTGCGCCTGCTCCAGCAGCCACCTGCGAAATGCGACCACCGCGGGGCGTTCGGCAATGACCTCGGGGCAGATAAGGTAATAGGCCGAGTGCGGCTTGAGCTCGATCTCGAAGGGCGCGCACAGGCGCCCGGACTTGAGATCGGCATCGATCAGCGGCCGCAGGGCGAGCGCCACGCCGAGCCGCTGCGATGCCGCCTCGAGCGACAGGATGTTGGAGGAGAAATGCGGGCCGCGCGTGCCGTCGACCTTGTCGGCGACGCCCGCTACTTCGAGCCATTTCTGCCAGGCGTGGCCGTGTGCCACGAGATCCATCGCGTCGTCGTGAAGCAGCGTGTGCCGCGCGAGATCCGCGGGCTCACGGATCGGCAGCGCGCCTTTCACGAGCTCGGGGTTCGCCACCGCGACCGTGGCGACGCCAAAGAGCAGGTCCGCACGATAGCCGGGATACTCGCCTGCGCCGAGATGGATCTGTACGCCGGAGGTATCGCTGCGCAGATCCATCGTGCTTGCGAGCACCGCCGTGTCGAGCGCGCCGGCGTCCACCATCTTGCTCGAGGCGACCACGCGTACGTCGATTTTCGGCTCGCGGCGCGCGAAGTCGGCGAGGCGCGGCATCAGCCAGCGCGCGGTGAATACCGGCGGCGCGGTAATTTCCAGGTCGGTCTCGTCCGCGCGCAAATGGATCGTCTCCACCGCCGCGGCGAGCGCATCGAAGCCCTCGCGCAGCCGCGGCAGCGCCGCGCGCGCCGCTTCCGTGAGCTGCACCCCGCGCCCGGCGCGCTTGAAGAGCTGCACGCCGAGGTACTCCTCGAGGCTCTTGATCTGGTGGCTCACCGCGGCCTGCGTGATCGAGAGCTCGTTCGCCGCTTCCTTGAACGACAGATGGCGCGCGGCGGCCTCGAATACCCGTAGTGCGTTCAAGGGCGGAAGTCGATAAATCACGATGAGCTTTTCTTATGCGAGGGATGAGATTTCATCGTTTGTATATGGAGATGCGCGGCCCTATCTTCACTGCATGAAAAACCGCGAACTGAAGTTTAAGACCAAGTTCTGGCGCGATGCCGCGGCACGGCTGCCGGCACACGTGCGTACGCGGTACGCCTCTGACCTGCAGCGTGCGGAACGCGTGGAACTCGCGATCACGCGGCTGGTCGATGGTTGGCTGCGCCTGAAGAACGCGCTCGCCCGCCCGTTTCATACGCCGCGCGGCGCGCACTGATTTACCGCTTGCCTCGCCGTCCGAGCATCCGACGCCTCTCCTCCTCCTCTGGCTAAGGGCCGCTCGGGCGGCGAGCATTCCACCGCTGTAATACCTAGGGGCCGTCAGGCCCCGATTTTTTTGTAGCATGCGCCGATGAAGAGCAAGGCGCCACCGCGCGCGGCGGGCGTGGTCGTGTTCCGCCGCACCGGCAGCGGACTCTACTTCCTCATCCTGCGGGCCTATAACAACTGGGACTTTCCCAAAGGCCTGGTCGATCCCGGCGAGGACCAGCTCACCGCCGCCAAGCGCGAGCTCAAGGAAGAGACTGGGCTCGCCGGCGTCGACTTTCCGTTCGGCGAGGAATACCGGGAGACGTTGCCCTACTCCGGCAACAAGATCGCGCGCTACTACCTCGGCGAGACCGAGGAAGTGGAAATCGAGCTGCCGATCTCGAAGGAACTCGGCCGCCCCGAGCATCACGAGTATCGCTGGGTCACCTACCAGGAGGCGGAAGAGCTCCTGCCGCCGCGCCTCGGCGTCGTGCTCGAGTGGGCGAGGCGCATCATCGGCGGCAGCTAATTCGGGGACGGAGCCCGAACTTATGGACTATCGCGCCGCGGCACTCAAGATCCTGCCGCACATCTGCGGGCGCTGCGCCCGCGAGTTCTCCGGCAAGCGGCTGCGCGAGCTGACCGTGCACCACAAGGACGGCGATCACCACAACAATCCGCCCGACGGCTCCAACTGGGAGCTGCTCTGCATCTACTGCCACGAGAACGAGCATGCGCGCGTCGTGGACGCCGCGGCCGGCGGCACGGCGCGCGAGAGCGATCCGGCGCCGGCGAAGCATCGGCCGCTCGGCGAGCTCGCCAAGCTGCTGAAGAAAAAATAGTTCGGGCTCCGTCCCCGAACTAGCCGCTGTTCCGGAGACCGGCGGCAACGCCGTTGATGGTGAGGTGGATGGCGCGCAGCAGCCGCTCGTCGCCGCCGTCGGCGCGATGGCGCCGCAGGAGCTCGACCTGCAGATGATTGAGCGGATCGAGGTAGGGAAAGCGGTTGCGGATGGAGCGCGCGAGCGTCGGGTTCTCGGCAAGCAGTTCCTGATGGCCGGTGATGGCGGAAAGCCAGCGCCGCGTGCGCTGCCACTCGGACTCGATGCGCTCGAAGACGCTCGTGCGCAAATTGGCGTCGGGCACGAGCTCCGCGTAGCGCGAGGCGATCGCCAGGTCGGTCTTGGCGAGCACCATGTCGAGATTCGATAGCACGCTGCGGAAGAACGGCCACGAGGCGTGCATCTCGCGCAGCTCCTCAAGCGTGCCGCCGCGCGACTCGATCCACCCTTCGACCCCGGCGCCGAAGCCGTACCAGCCGGGCAGCATCAGGCGCGACTGGCTCCAGCTGAACACCCACGGAATGGCGCGAATGTCCTCGATGGTCTGCGTCGCGCGGCGCGAAGCCGGCCGGCTGCCGATGTTGAGCTGCGAGAGCTCGGCGATCGGTGTCGAGGCACGCCAGTAGTCGATGAAGCCGGGCGTCTCCTTCACGAGAGCGCGATA
>JAEKLK010000224.1 GCA_019509895.1 Betaproteobacteria bacterium
GTAGGAAATGATGAAGTAGACCACCGCGACGAAGCTGTACATCTCGACCAGGCGATAGTCGCGGTTGGCGATCTTGGCGGCGGCGCCGAGGAAATCTGTGGCCGAGATGACGTAGACGAGCGAGGTGTCCTGGAAGAGGATGATGGTCTGCGTGAGCAGGACCGGCAGCATGTTGCGAAATGCCTGCGGCAACACGATCTGCGCCATGGTCTGCCAGTAGTTGAGGCCCAGCGCGTAGCCTGACCACACCTGCCCGCGCGCGATCGACTGAATGCCGGCACGCATGATCTCGCAGTAGTAGGCGGCCTCGAACATCGTGAAAGTGATGACCGCCGACATCCACGCGCCGATCTTGATCGGCTGGCTCGATCCCGTGATCCAGGCGCCGATGTAGGGCACGAGAAAGAAAAACCAGAAGATCACGAGCAGCAGCGGAATCGAGCGCATGAGGTTGACGTACGCGCCGGCCAGAATCGACACGGGCTTCAGCGCCGAGAGCCGCATCATCGCGAGCAGCGTGCCGAAGATGACGCCGCCGGTCATGGCGAGCAGCGTCAGCGTCACGGTGAACGTCATGCCCTCCCTGAAGAGGTAGGGCATTGAGCGCTCGATGACGTCGAAGTCGAAGCCCATCAATGCCCCGCCTGCGGGGCGCCGCCTGCGGCAATGAGCCCCGGCACGCGTACGCGCTGCTCTAGCGCCCGCATCAGCAGCACCACCACCAGGTTGGTGAGAAGGTAGATGACGGTGGCGGCGCTAAAGGCTTCGAACACGCGGAAGCTGAACTCTTGCATGGCGCGCGCGCGGCCGGTGAGCTCGAGGAGGCCGATGGTCAGCGCGACCGAGGAGTTCTTGATGATGTTCATCGACTCCGAGGTCAGCGGCGGCAGGATGATGCGGAAGGCTTGCGGCAGGATGACGTTGCGATAGGTTTGCGCCTGCGTCAGCCCGAGCGCAGTCCCGGCCATCCGCTGGCCGCGCGGCAGCGAGTTGATGCCGGCGCGCACCTGTTCCGCGACGCGCACCGAGGTGAAGATGGCGAGGCACATCACCGCCGGCAGGTAGGAGCTCCACGGCGGCGGCATCTGCTTGATCCAGTTGCCCACCGCCTCGGGCAGGAGCTCGGGCACGACGAAGAACCACAGGAACATCTGCACGATGAGCGGGATGTTCCTGAAAATCTCGACGTACAGGTTGCCAATGCGCACCGCCCACCGGGCGCTCGTGGTGCGAATCGTCCCGACGAACGCGCCGAGAAGGAGCGCGATCACCCAGGCGGCGAGCGCCGTGGCGAGCGTCCAGCCCAGCCCCACGATCAGGTAGTGAAGGTAGGAGCCCGTGCCGCCGGGCTCCATCTCCAGCAGGACCTTCCAGTGCCAGTTGTAGTGCACGCGCCCCTCCTCGCGTGGCGACTACCGGCTACTTGTAGTCGTTGGGGTCGCCCGAGCTGGTCGGGTTGGCGATCACCTTCTTGAACTGCGCGCTCATGGGCACGTTGAGGTTGATGCCTTTGGGCGGCACCGGCTTCAGGAACCACTTGTCGTAGATCTTGTTGATCTCGCCCGACTTGTAGATTCCAGTCATCGCCGCGTCGACCACGCGCTTGAACTCCTTGTCGTCCTTGCGCAGCATGATGCCGTAGGGCTCGACCGAGAGCGCGTCGGGCGAGATCTCGTAGTCCTTCGGATTGCGCGACTGCGCCGCCAGGCTGTAGAGCAGGATGTCGTCCATCACGAAGGCCACGGCGCGCCCGGTCTCGACCATCTGGAAGGCTTCCGGGTGGCCGTTGGCCGAAATGATGTTCATGCCGAGGTTCTGCTGGCCGTTGATCTCGGTGATCTGCTTGATGTTCGTCGTGCCGGCGGTGGAGACGATGGTCTTGCCCTTCAGGTCAGCGAGCTTGTGAAGCTTGGCCGACTTTTTCGCCACCCACCGGTTGGCGGTGACGAAGTGCGTGATGGTGAACCAGACCTGCTCCTGGCGCGCCAGGTTGTTGGTGGTCGAGCCGCACTCGAGGTCGATGGTGCCGTTCGCCATCAGCGGGATGCGGTTCGCCGAGGTGACGAGCTGGTAGTTCACCTTGAGGTTCGGGTTGCCGACTTCCTTCTTCACCGCGTCGACGATGCGCAGGCACAGGTCGACGGCGTAGCCCACCACCTGCTGCTTGTCGTCGTAGTAGGAGAAGGGAATAGAGGCGTCGCGGTGGCCGATGGTGATCGAGCCGGAGTCCTTGATCTTCTTCAGCGTGCCTTCCTGTGCGGCGGCGGTGCCGGCAAAAGCGAGCGCTGCTGCGGCAAGCAGAGCGTATGCAGTCTTCATGGCCAATCCTCCTCCCTCGGGGGTTATCGAAAAATTCTACCTAGTTAAGTGCCGCCGCGGTATTGCGCAGCCGCTCCGCCGTCGCCGAGAGAAGCGCGATGCCGAACGCCGGCTCCGACTTCACCAGGCTCAGGAATACCTTGCGGTTCATGGCGAGCAGCGCGCAGTCGGTCTCGGCGAGTGCATTGGCGGCGCGCGGCGACTGGTCGATGAGGGCCATCTCGCCGAAGACGCCGCCCGGCCCGATCCGCTCGACTACCGTGCCGCGGATGGTGATGGCCACGCGGCCCTCCACCACGACATACATCAGCGCGCCGGCCTGGCCGGCGACCATGATGATCTTGTCTCGGTCATAGCGCACCAGGGCTTGTCCGCCCAGGCCCTCGACCATGCTAGCGAGCAGCGACTTTTCGAAGACGCGCGATTCCTTCAGCACAGCCGCGCTCGGCACGCCCGCGAGCCTCGCGATCATCGCGCGCAGCCGCAGGATCATGGTGCCGAGCATCATCAAGGCGAATTCCGGCTGTTTCTCGAGCGCCGCGCTGAACCCCTTGTCGTCGAGCGCTATCACCCGGCAGTCGGTCTTGGCGATGGCGCTTGCGCTCCTCGGCGAATCGCTGATCGCCGCCATCTCGCCGAAGATGTCGCCGGCCTTGGGCGAGCCCAGCTGCTTCCCCCGGGTGACGAGCGAGATTTCGCCCTCCACCAGGAAATACATCTTGTCGCGCCGCAGGAGCAACCGGCTCGCCTTTTCGTTCTCGGCGAACAGCACCGTGCCGGCGGCGATGCGCTCTTCCCTGCCGGCCGACTCGAAGAAGGCACGCGCGACCTCGGGCACGTACAGCGGTGCGACCGGGGCAAGCGGCCGCGGCGCGCCGTGCCCTTTGCTGAAGTCGAGGTCCTCCATAGGCCGGCATGATAGTGCCAGAATCGCTCCTCATGACCCAGCCCGTCCGTGTCGAGCACGATCTTCTCGGCGATCGCGCGGTTCCCGACGATGCGTACTACGGCATCCATACGTTGCGCGCGCTCGAGAACTTTCCGATCACCGGCACCGGCATCTCGATCTACCCCGATCTCGTCACCGCGCTCGCCTGCGTCAAGCAGGCCGCGGCGATCGCCAACTGCGAGCTCGGCCTGCTCGATGACCGCCGCTCGGTGGCGATCCGCCTCGCCTGCGAGGAAATCCGCGAGGGCAGGCTGCACGAGGAGTTCGTCGTCGACGTCATCCAGGGCGGCGCCGGCACCTCGACCAACATGAACGCGAACGAGGTGATCTGCAACCGCGCGCTCGAGATCCTCGGTCACAGCAGGGGCGAGTACCAGCATCTCCATCCGCTCGACCACGTCAACCTTTCGCAAAGCACGAACGACGTCTATCCCACCGCTATCAAGCTCGCGCTGCAGCTTGGCATCAAGCGCTTGCTGCCCGAGATGTCCGCGCTGCGGCATGCTTTCGCCGAGAAGGCGCTCGAGTTCGACGACGTGCTGAAGGTCGGCCGCACGCAGCTGCAGGACGCGGTGCCGATGACCCTCGGCCAGGAGTTCTCCACCTACGCCGTCATGCTCGGCGAGGACGAGCAGCGCCTGCGTGAAGCATCCGACCTGATCCGCGAGATCAACCTCGGCGCGACCGCCATCGGCACCGGCATCAACGCGCATCCGGATTACGCGCCGCTGGTGACGACGCGTCTGTCCGAAGTGTCGGGCGTGCAGCTGATGAGCTCGCCGAACCTGATCGAGGCGACGCAGGACGCCGGCAGCTTCGTGCAGCTCTCGGGCGTGCTGAAGCGCGTCGCCGTCAAGCTCTCCAAGACGTGCAACGATTTGCGGCTGCTCTCTTCCGGGCCACGCGCCGGCATCGGCGAGATCGCGCTGCCCGCCGTACAGGCCGGCTCCTCCATCATGCCCGGCAAGGTGAACCCGGTGATCCCCGAGGTCGTGAACCAGATCGCCTTCGAGGTGATCGGCAACGACATGACCGTCACGATGGCCGCCGAGGGCGGGCAGCTGCAGCTGAACGCCTTCGAGCCGATCATCGCGCACAGCCTCTTCAAGAGCCTGTACCACCTCGCGGCCGGCTGCCGCACGCTCACCGATCGCTGCGTGAAGGGCATCGTCGCCAACCGTGAGCGGGCACGGCGCTTCGTAGACGAATCGACCGCGCTCGTCACCGCGCTCACGCCGATTCTCGGCTACGCGCGCTCGACCGAGATCGCGCGCGAAGCGCTCGCCACCGGCGCGCGCGTCAAGGACCTGGTGCTCGCGAAGAAGCTGATGACGCCGCAAGAGCTCGATGAGGTGATGAAGCCGGAGATCCTCACCAAGCCGCACGCCCTCACACTGCACAAACCCAAAAGCGACGCATGAGGCGGTGCTTCGCGGCCGTTCTGCTGCTCGCCTGCGCGCTCGTGCACGGGCAGTCGTACCCGGCGAAGCCCATCCGCATCGTCGTACCGTTCCCCGCCGGAGGTATTGCCGATCTCTACGGACGCCTCATCGGCGCGCGGGTGAGTGAGCACTGGGGGCAGCCGGTGCTGGTCGAAAATCGCACCGGCGCCGGCGGCAATATCGGCGCCGACGCGGTGGCCAAGTCGCCGCCCGATGGCTACACGCTGGTGATGGGCACGTTCGGGACGCACGCGGTGAACGTCAGTCTCTTTGCCAGCATGCCATACGACCCGGTGCGTGACTTCGCGCCGATCGCGCTGGTGCTCGAGGCGGAAGGACTGCTGGTTGTTCATCCTGGCGTGCCGGCGCATAGCGTGCAGGAGCTGATCGCCTATGGGCGGGCGAATCCCGGGCGCCTTACGTTCGCATCCGCCGGCATGGGCACCGCGAGCCACCTGGCGGGCGAACTGTTCAGGACCATGGCGCGTGTCGAAATGACGCATGTGCCGTACAAGGGCAACGTGCCGGCGATCAGCGACCTGCTCGCCGGCCAGACATCGCTCCTCTTCGGCACCATGCCCACGGTCCTGCCGCACGCGAAGGCCGGAAGGCTGCGCGCCATCGCCACCATCGGGTCGGTGCGCTCGGCGGCAGCGCCGGACCTGCCGACTGTCGGCGAGACCCTTCCCGGCTTCGAGGTGAGCAACTGGATCGGTTTGCTCGCGCCCGCCGGCACGCCCGGCGAGCTCGTGCGCAAGTGGAACGCCGAAGTGACCACCATCATGCAGGGCGCCGACCTGAAGCAGCGCCTGCTGGTCGAAGGCGCGCGCTTCGCGCCCAACACGCCGCAGGATTTCGGCGCCTTCATCAAGTCGGAGATCGCCCGATGGGCGCCCGTGGTCAAGGCCTCGGGGGCGCGCGTCGACTGATCGCGCTGGGCAAGTCGCGCGCGAGGCGGCTCTGGCTGCGGGCCCAGCGTCTTGACGAGCCGGCCCCCTTCGGCGCGGGAGCGGAGGCGACGCGCGCGGCGGTGGAGCACCTCGGCTACGTGCAGATCGACACGATCAACGTCGTCGAGCGCTGCCACCATCAGATTCTCTACACGCGCATTCCCGCCTACCAGCGCGACGATCTGCGCCAAGCGCAGTCGGTCGACAAGACGGTGTTCGAATACTGGACGCATGCGCTCGCCTACGTGCCGACGCGCGATCTGCGCTTCTACGTGCGCGACATGGTCCGCTATCGGCGCTGGCACCATCCATGGTTCGGGGCAGTGAAGCCCGCGGATGTCCGGCGGGTGCTCGAGCGCATCCGGCGGCACGGCGCGCTGACGATCCGCGACATCACGGACGACGTGCTGGTCGAGAAGGCGCACGAATGGGCGAGCCGCAAGCCATCGAAGCGCGCGCTGCAGCTCGCCTTCTATCGCGGCCTGCTGACGATCAGCGAGCGCACCGGCATGCTGAAGACCTACGAGTTGATGACCCGCCACTTCGGCTTCCGGCGGCTGCCCGCGCCCGCGTCCGAGCGCGAGATCGGCGACTATCTGCTCGAGCGCGCGCTGCGCTCGCAGGCGCTGGTGAGCGTCGATTCGATCTGCTACCTCGACGCGTCGCGCAAGCCAGTCGTGCGGCGGCTGATCGAGGAACGGGTGCGCAGGGCCGAGCTCGTGCCGCTCGAGCTCGAGGGTGCTCCGGGCGTACCACTCTGGGCGCGGCCGCAAAGCCTCGATACGACGCTCGAGGCGGTGCCGGCGGTCCATATCCTCTCGCCCTTCGATCCGCTCATCGTGCAGCGCAAGCGCCTGAAGCTATTCTTCGACTACGAGCACCGGTTCGAGGCCTACGTGCCGAAGGAGAAGCGCCTCTTCGGCTATTTCACGCAGCCGGTGCTGGTGGGCGACGAGATTGTCGCGCTGCTCGATCTCAAGACCGACCGGGAGCGCGGCAAGCTGCTGGTGCAGCGCTGGATCTGGCTGACGAAGAACCGACGGCGCGAGCGCAAGCGCCAGATCGAGGAGACGCTACATCGCTTCGAGCGGTTTCAGCTCGCGCGCTGATCGCTGAGCAGTTCCGTGACGCCGCCAATCGCGGCGGTATTCACCGTCACGGTGCGCTCGGTGGCGAAGCGCAGCATGTAATACGGGCCGCCCGCCTTCGGCCCGGTGCCCGAGAGTCCCTCGCCGCCGAACGGCTGTACGCCTACGACGGCGCCGATCATGCTGCGATTGACGTACGTATTGCCGACACGCGTGGCGTCCACCACCGTGTCGACGAAGCTCTGGATGCGGCTGTGGATGCCCAGTGTCAGCCCATAGCCGGTGTCGCGCAGCCAGCGAAGCACGGCGGGCAGCTCGGCGCGCCGATAAGTACAGACGTGCAGCACCGGCCCGAAGACTTCCGTGCGCGGCAGCTGCGCCAGCGGAAGCTGAAAGGCGATCGGCGCGATGAAGTGCCCGCTCACCGCAGGCGCCGAGGCTTCGCCGATCAGCTTGGCGGAGCGCCGCAGGGTCTCGACGTGGCGCGCCAACGCCGCCTGCGCCGGCGCATCGATGATCGGCCCGATATCGGTATCCGGATCGCGGGAATCGCCCACTTTCAGCTCGGCGAGCGCACCGGCCAGGATCTCCAGCATGCGCGGCGCGGCGCTCTCATCCAGGAAAAGGAGGCGCTGGGCAGAGCAGCGTTGGCCGGCGCTCTGGAACGCCGAGATGACCGTGTCGTCCACCACCTGCTCGGGCAGCGCGGAGGAATCGACCAGCATCGCGTTCACGCCGCCAGTCTCGGCGATCAGCGGCACGATCGGACCTTGGCGCGCCGCGAGCGCGGCGTTGATGCGCTGCGCGGTCTCCACCGAACCCGTGAACGCGACGCCCGCAATGCGCGCATCGGCAACCAGCGGTGCACCGACGCGCTCGCCGTCGCCGATCACCGCAATCACCGCATCGGCCGGAATGCCCGCCTCGCGCAGGATCTCGATTGCGCGTACGCCGACGCGCGGTGTCTGCTCGGTCGGCCTGGCGATCACCGTGTTGCCCGCGGCCAGCGCGGCGGCGACCTGCCCGGTGAAGATGGCGAGCGGGAAGTTCCAAGGACTGATGCAGGCGAAGACGCCGCGGCCGTGCAGCTGGAGCTCGTTGCGCTCGCCGGCGGGGCCCGGCAGCACGACCGGCTCGGCGAAGCGCCGGCGCGCCTGCAGTGCGTAGTAGCGGCAGAAATCGGCGGCTTCGCGCACCTCGGCCACGGCATCGGCATACGTGCGGCCGCCTTCGCGCACCACCAGCGACACGAGCTCGGCGATGCGGCCTTCGAGCAGCTCGGCCGCCGTCTCGAGGTGCGCGGCGCGCACCGAAGCCGGGACGCGCGACCAGCGCACGAAGGCCTGCGTTGCGCGCTCGGTCGCCGATTGCAGCTCTGCCGCGCTCGTGTCGGCGAGCGGGGCGAGCGGTCGATCAGTGACTATCTTCCGCTGGAGCGCGTCCAGCACGTCGCGCCGCGACAGATCGACGCCGAGGGAGTTCAGCCGGTCGGGATAGAGGTTGCGCGGCAGCGGGATACGCGCGTTCGGCAAATAGGAATCGGGCAACGCGGCGAGTGGATCGGCGACCAGCTCGGCGAGCGGCACCTCCGGGTCGGCGATCTGATGTACGAACGAAGTATTGGCGCCGTTCTCCAGCATCCGGCGCACCAGGTACGGCAGGAGATCGGTGAACCTGCCGACCGGCGCATAGCGGCGCACGGTCACCTTGCGCTCGGCGAGCAGCGCCTCGTAGAGCGCATCGCCCATACCGACGAGCTTCTGGAATTCGAACTCCCGGCCGCGGCCGATCTCGAGGAGCGTCGCGACCGTGCGGCAGTTGTGCGTGGCAAAGGCGGGGTAGATGGCCGCCGGCGCCTCGAGCAGCGCGTGCGCGCACGCGACGTAGCAAATATCGGTCGCCGCCTTGCGCGTGAATACCGGGTAGTCCGCCATGCCGAGCTGCTGGGCGCGCTTGATTTCGCTATCCCAATAGGCGCCTTTCACCAGCCGGATCGGCAAGCGGCGCTTCGTTCTGCGACCGAGCTCGACGAGCCATTCACATACCGGCAGCGCGCGCCGCTGGTACGCCTGCACCGCCAGTCCAGGGGTGAATTCGTCGGCGAGCGCGGCGTGCAGGTCGAGCGTGAGCTCGAGCCGCTCGGACTCCTCGGCATCGATGGTGTAGCCGACGCCGCGCTCGGCAGCGAGGCGTGAGAGCTCGCGCAGTCGCGGCAGCAGCTCGGCCATGACGCGCGAGCGCTTCGCTTCCTCGAAGCGCGGGTGCAGCGCCGAGAGCTTGATCGAGAGGGTGTCGGGCGCGCGCACGGTGCGAATGGCATGCGCATAGAGCTGCATGTAGCGTGCGGCATCGGCCGCGGTACGCGCCGCTTCGCCGAGCATGTCGTACGAATGCACGTAAGGCGCGCTCTGGGCGCCGCGGCGCACCGCCTCGTCGATTGTCTCGGCGAGAACGAACTGCTCGGCGAGGATGCGCATGGCCTGGCGCACCGCCGCGCGCACCACCGGCTCCCCGAGGCGCGCCACGACGTGCTTGAGCGGCGAGGGCTCGTCGTGCCAGCGCGCGAGCTTGCCGGTGAGAAGGAGCGCCCAGTCGGCGGCGCTCGCGAGGAGCGAGTCCGGGTGGCGTGGCGCGCACGCGCTGCGCGAGGCGCAGCGCGGTGGCTTCGATCGCGCCGCCCTCTTGCGGCTGCAGCGCGCGCAGCCGCGCAACGGCTTCGCCTTCGGCGATACGGTGGTGGCGGCGAATTTCGGCGAGCGCCTCCGGCAATATAATCACGGCCCAATCCTAGGAGACCTGGCTCTGAGCCGCCAGCCTGAACTGCTGTGGCAACCGAGCGAGCGCGCCATTGAGGAGGCGCAGCTCACTCAGTTCGCGCGCCAGGTGATCCGCAAGCGCCGGCTCGACGCCGCCAGCTACGCGGAGTTTCACCAGTGGTCGGTCGAGAACCCCGAGGAGTTCTGGTCAGACGTGTGGGACTTCGGCGGCGTCATCGCCTCGCGCAAGGGCTCGACCGTGCTTGTGGACGGCGACAAGATGCCCGGCGCGCACTGGTTCCCCGAGGCGCGGCTCAACATCGCCGAGAACCTGCTTCGGCGCGGCGACCGCGGCGACGCCTTCGTGCTCTGGGACGAGAGCGGCCCGCGCCGGCGGGTCAGCTATTCCGACCTCACGAGCGACGTGTCACGCGCGGCGCAGGCGTTGCAGGCGCTCGGCCTGCGCGCGGGCGATCGGGTGGCCGCGTTCATCCCGAACATTCCCGAAGCGGGGATGCTCGCGCTCGCGGCGCTGTCGCAGGGCATCGTCTGGTCCTCCTGCTCGCCGGATTTCGGCGTCGAAGGCGTGCTCGATCGCTTCAGGCAAATCGACCCGAAGGTGCTGTTTTGCGCCGACGGCTACCGCTACAACGGCGAGCGCCACGATTCGCTCGAGCGGGTGCGCGCGATTGCCGAGCAGCTGCCATCGCTTCGCAAGGTGGTGGTGGTGCCGCAGATCAATCCGCGCGTCGACGTGTCCGACGTCCCGAAGGGGGTAACCCTCGCAGAATGGCTGCGGCGCTACCAGCCCGCCGACATCAGCTACGCGCAGCTGCCTTTCGAGCACCCGGTGTTCATTCTTTTTACCTCCGGTACCACGGGCACGCCCAAGTGCATCGTGCACGGCGCGGGTGGCACGCTGCTGCAGAGCGTGAAGACCTACAAGCTGCACTTCGACGTGCGGCCCGGCGATCGCTTCTTCTACTACTGCACCACCAACTGGGTCGTCTGGAATGTGCTCTTCATGGGCCTCGCCGCCGAGGCGAGCCTGATGCTCTACGACGGCTCGCCCTTCGCGCTCGGCGGCAAGATCCTTTTCGACTACGCCGAGAAAGAGCGCTGCACGCACTTCGGCACGTCGGCGAAGTTCATCGACGCCTGCGCCAAGCGCGACTTGCGGCCGATCGAGACGCATGACCTTGGGGCGCTGCGCATGGTGATCTCGACCGGCTCGCCGCTCATGGCGGAGAGCTACGACTACGTCTACGAGGCGTGGAAGAAGGACGTGTGTCTTTCTTCGATCTCCGGCGGCACGGACATCATGGGCGCCTTTGCCGACGCTAACGCGGTGCTGCCGGTCTATCGCGGCGAGATGCAGTGCCGCTCGCTCGGCATGGCGGTCGAGGTCTACGACGAGGAAGGCAACGCGGTGGTGAATCAGAAGGGCGAGCTGGTGTGCGTCAAGCCCTTCCCGTCGATGCCGCTTGGATTCTGGAACGATCGCGGCGGCGAGCGCTACCACGCGGCGTACTTCGACAAGTACGCGAACGTCTGGTGCCACGGCGACTGGGCCGAGCTCACCGACCGCGGCACCATGACCATCTACGGGCGCTCCGATGCGACGCTCAATCCGGGCGGCGTACGCATCGGTACGGCGGAGATCTATCGCGTGGTCGAGCGCATCCACGAGGTCGAGGAATCGGTGGCGATCGGCCAGCTCTGGCCGCCGGACCAGCCGGCCGATATGCGCGTCGTGCTCTTTGTGAAGCTGCGGCCCGGCTACACGCTCGACGACAAGCTGGAGGAGCGGCTGCGCGCCGACATCCGGCGCCATGCGTCGCCGCGCCACGTGCCGGCGCGCATCGTCCAGGTTCCCGATATCCCGCGCACCAAGAACGGCAAGGTCGTCGAGCTGGCGGTGAAGGCGGTCGTGCACGGCATGCCGGTGCCGAACACCGACGCGCTCGCCAATCCTGAGGCGCTCGACTATTTCGCCAATCTCGCCGAGCTGGCCGCCTAGCCCATCACCTCGAACAGGCGCTCGCGGCTGTCCAGCTCGGAGACGAACGCTTCCAGCTCCGGGCCGAGCGCATCGCGGGCCGAGACCACACCGACGGGCCTGCCCTCTTCGACCACCGGCACGTGGCGAAAGCCGCCTTCATGCATCATGTGCAGCGCGTGGCCGAACGGCCGGTCCGGTGCAATGGTGCGCGGGTTGGCGCTCATCACGTCCGCGAGGCGCGTTCCGCCCGGATCGCGCCCCTCGGCGATCACGCGAAAGAGCGCGTCGCGCTCCGTAAAGATGCCGGCGAGCCGGCCCTCGCTGATGACGAGAACCGCGCCTACGCGCCTTTCCTTCATCAGGTAGGCCGCGTCGGCAACGGTCATCTCAGGGCCCGCGGTGACCGGGTTCTGGGTTGCGATGAGGCTGCGTATGGGTCGGTCTCTCATGACGTCCTCCTCATAGGACTGAATTTACACTCCGTTCAGCCGCGCGCGATGGCCGCGGCAATCGCCTCGATCAGCGCCGACTGTT
>JAEKLK010000225.1 GCA_019509895.1 Betaproteobacteria bacterium
CGAAAGATCGAAGGTGCCGCCGCCCAGGTCGTAGACGGCAAAGACGCCCTCGGATGCGTTGTCCAGCCCATAGGCGATCGCCGCTGCGGTCGGCTCATTCAGCAACCGGAGAACGTTGAGCCCCGCGAGCCGGCCGGCATCCTTGGTCGCCTGGCGCTGGGCATCGTCGAAGTACGCCGGCACGGTGATGACGGCGCCGGTGAGCGGCCCGCCGAGCGACGCTTCGGCGCGCTCGCGCAGCACGCGCAGGATCTCCGCCGAGACTTCCACCGGGCTCTTGACGCCGGCAGCCGTGCGGATCTGCAGCATGCCGGGCGCGTCGACGAAATCGTATGGGGCGTTCTGCAGATGATCGATGTCCTTCACGCCGCGGCCCATGAAGCGCTTGACCGAGACGATGGTGTTCGTCGGATCCACGGCCTGGTGCGCCTGCGCGGCATGGCCCACTTCGACGCGGCCATCGGCGCGGTAGCGCACGACGGAGGGGAGCAGCGGCCGGCCCTGCGCATCGGGCAGCACGGTGGCGCCGCCGCTGCGCACAGTCGCCACCAGCGAATTGGTGGTGCCGAGATCGATGCCGACCGCGAGCCGGTGCTCGTGCGGCGCGCTCGATTGCCCCGGCTCGGAGATCTGCAGAAGCGCCATTGGCTATTCGATCGTTTCGTAGGCGCCGTCGATCTCGGCCTCCACCTTCTCGAGGAACTTGAGCTAGCGCACCAGACCGGCGGCGCCGGCGTAATCCCGGTGCTGGTCTATGCGGGCGGCGAGCTGCTGCTCGATCTCGCGCCGGTCAGCGTCGATACGCTTTTGCAGTACCTCGAGCGCCGTGGCGTCCTTCGACTGCGTCGCCTCCTCCAGCGCCTCGCGCAGCTCCATCTGCTCCATCAGGAACTCGGACGGCATGGCGGTGTTGGTCTCGAACGCGACGTCGACGCCGTTCAGCGCGAGCAGGTGGCTCGCGCGGCTCACCGGGTTGCGCAGCGTCCGGTAGGCCTCGTTGACGCGCGTGGTCCATTGCAGCGAGGCGCGCCGCTCGGCGTCGCCGGCGTGGGCGAAGCGGTCGGGATGCACGCGCGACTGGATCTCGCGATAGGCGCTCTGCAAGCGCTCTTCGTCCACGGCAAAGGCCGGCTGCAGACCGAACAAGTCGAAGTGGCTCTGCATCGCCAAAGGAAAGGCGCGGGGCCCGCGCCGCGCTAGATGTTAAAGCTCTCCCCGCAGCCGCACTCGTCCTTGACGTTCGGGTTGCGGAACTTGAAGCCCTCGTTCAGGCCCTCGCGCGCGTAGTCGAGCTCGGTGCCCTGCAGGTAGGGCAGACTTTTCGGATCGACGAGCACCGTCACGCCGCGGCTTTCGAACTGATGGTCCTCGGGGTTCGCCGCGTCGGCGAACTCGAGCTTGTACGCCATGCCGGAGCAACCGGAGGTACGCACCCCCAGGCGAAGCCCGACACCCTTGCCGCGCTTCGCGAGGTAGGACTGGACGTGCTTCGCCGCGTTTTCGGTAAGCGAGATCACGCGACCTTCTGCTCCTCGGTCTTCGCCGCCGCGGCCTCGAAGCCCTGCTTCTTCTTGTAGTCGGCGACTGCCGCCTTGATCGCATCCTCGGCGAGGATCGAGCAATGGATCTTCACCGGCGGGAGCGACAGCTCCTGCGCGATCTCGGTGTTCTTGATCGAGGCCGCCTGGTCGAGCGTCTTGCCCTTCACCCACTCTGTGACGAGCGAGCTCGAGGCGATCGCGGAGCCGCAGCCGTAGGTCTTGAAGCGCGCGTCCTCGATGCGGCCGTCGGCGCCGACCCTGATCTGCAGTTTCATGACGTCGCCGCACGCCGGGGCGCCGACCATGCCGGTGCCGACCGAATCGTCGCCCTTGTCGAACGAGCCGACGTTGCGCGGGTTCTCGTAGTGATCGATGACTTTGTCGCTGTATGCCATAGCCGTTCCTTAATGTGCAGCCCACTGCACGGTAGTCAAGTCGATGCCGTCTTTGTACATCTCCCACAGCGGGGAAAGCTCACGCAGCTTCGCCACCTTGCCCTTGATGAGGCCGGCCGCATAGTCCACCTCCTCCTCGGTGGTGAAACGTCCGAGGGTGATGCGGATCGAGCTGTGCGCGAGCTCGTCGTTGCGGCCGAGCGCCCGCAGCACGTACGACGGCTCGAGCGACGCCGAGGTGCACGCCGACCCGGAGGACACCGCGATGTCCTTCACCGCCATGATGAGCGACTCGCCCTCGACGAAGTTGAAGCTGACGTTGAGGTTGTGCGGGATGCGCCGCTCCAGATCGCCGTTGAGGTAGACCTCTTCCATCGTCTGGATGTTCTTCCAGAGCTTGTCGCGCAGCGCGCGGATGCGTTCGTTGTCGGTCGCCATCTCGGCCTTCGCCAGGCGCGCCGCCTCGCCGAAGCCCACGATCTGGTGCGTCGGCAGCGTGCCGGAGCGGAAACCGCGCTCGTGGCCGCCGCCGTGGATCTGCGCCTCCAGGCGAACGCGCGGCTTGCGCCGCGCGTAGAGCGCGCCGATGCCCTTCGGTCCATACATCTTGTGCGCCGTAATCGTCAGCAGGTCGGCCCGCAGCTTGTTCATGTCGATGTCGACGCGACCGCCGCCTTGCACCGCATCGCAATGGAAGATGATGCCCTTTGCCTTGCAGATGTCGGCGATCTCCCAGACCGGCTGCAGCACGCCGATCTCGTTGTTCACCATCATGATGGAGGCGAGGATCGTGTCCGGGCGGATCGCGGCCTTGAACTTCTCGATGTCGACGAGGCCGTTCGGCTGAACGTCGAGGTAGGTCGCCTCGAAGCCCTGGCGCTCGAGCTCGCGGAAGGTATCGAGCACTGCCTTGTGCTCGGTCTTCTGCGTGATGAGGTGCTTGCCCTTGGTCTTGTAGAAGTTGGCCGCGCCCTTGATCGCCAGGTTGTTGCCCTCGGTCGCGCCGGAAGTCCAGACGATCTCCTTCGGATCGGCGTTGAGCAGCGCCGCGACGTGGCCGCGCGCCTCCTCCACGGCCTCCTCGGCCTTCCAGCCGAACGCGTGCGAGCGGCTGGCCGGATTGCCGAAGATCTCCGTGAGGAACGGGATCATCTTCTGCGCCACGCGCGGATCGACCGGCGTGGTCGCCGAGTAGTCGAGGTAGATGGGTAGCTGCAGACTCATGCGGCAACCTTCTCCTTTTCCTCACGCGGGCGGAAATCCTTGATCACCGCGACCGGCTTGCCGCTCTGGTGCGCCACCAGGTCGGCGAGCGTCACCGACGAGAGATACTCGTGCATCTTCTCGTTCAGCGTCGCCCACAGGTCGTGCGTCATGCAACGGCGCTCCTCGTGGCAGTTCTCCTTGCCGCCGCACTGGGTGGCGTCGAGCGGCTCGTCTACCGCCCTGACGATGTGCGCGACGGTAATCTGCTGCGGAGCCTGAGCAATGTTGTAGCCACCACCTGGCCCGCGGACGCTCGACACGAGCTTCGCGCGGCGCAGCTTGCCGAACAGCTGCTCCAGGTAGGAAAGCGAGATGTGCTGGCGGTCGCTGATCGCCGCGAGCGTGACCGGCCCGCGGTTCTGGCGCATGGCCAAATCGACCATCGCGGTGACGGCGAACCTGCCTTTCGTAGTGAGTCTCATAGGCCTCTGGTGAATACCCGATTAATGCTGTCAAGTATACACTAATCCGACCGAATCAGTCGGACTTTAGTTCCCTTCTTTACTCATGGGGATCAGCTACTTGACGGCCCTCAGATCCCGGTGCGAGGCGTCGCCTTCAAGCTCGGCCATGCGGGCCTGGAGTAGCTCTAGCGCGCGCTCGAGCTCCTGCGAGTGCGCGACGAGCTGGTGGATCGCCTTGGCGTACGGATCGTCGTGCTCCTGCACTACCGCATAGGCATCAAAGCGCGCGGCGTTCTTCGCGTCCGCGTCCTCCACGATACGACCGGGAATCCCGACCACCGTGGCGCCGGCTGGCACCTCCTTCACCACCACGGCATTGGAGCCGATGCGCGCGCCCTCGCCGACGGTGAAGCCACCCAGGATCTTGGCGCCCGCGCCGACCACTACGCCCGCGCCGAGCGTCGGATGGCGCTTGGCGCCGCGATATAGGGACGTGCCGCCGAGCGTTACGCCCTGGTAGATGGTGCAACCGTCGCCGACCTCCGCCGTCTCGCCGATCACCACGCCCATGCCGTGGTCAATGAACACGCAGGAGCCGATCTTCGCCCCCGGATGGATCTCGATCCCGGTCAGCCAGCGGCCGAGGTGCGAGGTGAAGCGGCCGAACCACTTCAGGCCGCGCAACCAGAACCAGCGCGCGAGCTTGTGAACGTAGATGGCGTGCAGCCCGGGATAGCACGTGAGCACTTCCCAGGTGGTGCGTGCCGCCGGGTCGCGCTCGAGGATGCAGGCGACGTCGCTGCGCAGTCTCGCGAACATGCGTCGATTCTAGGGGTGCCCGACTAATTCAATCAACTATTCCCGCGGCTCATCCCTGGGATGCCGCCCGCTCATGAGAGCCTTGAGCAGGCCGCGCAGGATATTGACCTCCTCGCGCGCGAGCGCCGGCACGCGTGAGAAAAGCCGCCGCCAGCGCTCGCGAAGGCGCGATTGCGGCGTCATGAAGCCGGTCGCGACTGCGGCTTCCTCGAGATGCGCGTACAGGCCTTCGAGGTCCTCGACCGTGGCCCGCTTCTCGACGCGCGAAAACGGCATCGCCGGGTCGACGCACATCCGTACTTCGTACGCGACCACCTGCACCGCCTGGGCAAGGTTGAGCGAGCTGAACTCGGGATTCGCCGGGATGTGCACGAGATACTGGCAGGCAAACATCTCCTCGTTGGTGAGCCCGGCGGCTTCATTGCCGAAGACAAACGCCACGCGGTCGTTCATCTCGACCGCCTGCGCGGCGGCGCTGCGCACGTCGAGCACCTGCGGCGACCATTCGCGCGAGCGAGCGGAAAGCGCAAAGGCGGCGACGCAGTCATGGATCGCGTCATGCAGCGTCTCGTGCACGGTCGCGCGCTCGAGCACGTCGACGGCGCTGGTCGCCATCCACTGCGCTTCGGGCGCGGGAAATCGTTCCGGCTGCACGAGCCGCAGGTCGGCGAGTCCCATCGCCTTCATGGCGCGCGCCGCGGCGCCGATGTTTCCCGGATGGCTCGGACGGCAGAGCACGATGCGGATCGGTGGCATGCGAATAGAATACGCGTCCCCGAATGAGTTCGGGCTCCGTCCCCGAACTGTTCCTATGCATCCAATACTCAATATCGCCGTGCGCGCGGCGCGCCGCGCGGGCTCGATCATCAACCGCGCGGCGCTGGACAGCGGCGGACTGCGCGTCACGTCGAAGCGCGCCAAGGACTTCGTCACGCAGGTGGATCACGCGGCGGAGGAAGCGATCATCGAGATCGTGCGCAAGGCGTACCCGGATCACGGGCTGCTCGCCGAGGAGTCGGGCGCGGAGAAGACCGACGCGGAGCACGTGTGGATCATCGATCCGCTCGACGGCACGACCAACTTCATCCATGGCTTTCCGCAGTACTGCGTGTCGATCGGCATCCGGCATCGCGGCGCGCTCGCGCATGCGGTGGTCTACGACCCGACGCGCAACGAGCTTTTCACCGCGTCCAAGGGCCGCGGCGCCTTCCTCAACGACCGCCGCATCCGCGTCACCACCCTGGCGCGTTTCGGTGATGCGCTCGTCGGCACCGGGTTTCCGTTCAAGGAAGTGACGCGCCTCGATCTTTATACGCGCCAGCTGCAGACGATGATGCGGACCTGCGCCGGCGTACGCCGCGCGGGCGCCGCGGCGCTCGACCTCGCCTACGTCGCCTGCGGCCGGCTCGATGCGTTCTGGGAGCTCGGCCTTTCGCCCTGGGACATGGCGGCGGGCGCGCTGCTGATACTCGAATCCGGAGGCCTGGTCGGCGACTTGCAAGGCGAGCAGACCTTTCTCGAGACGGGCGACATTGCCGCCGCGACACCGAAGGTGTTCAGCGCTCTTCTCGAGGCCTTGCGCTGAGGCGCTCCAGCTCGGCGGCGCGCCGCGTGCAGCGCGGCGGGCCGTCGCCGGGAAATAGCATGCAGTCCCACGGCACGACGTAACCCTCGGGACGATCGAGGCCGAAGAGGAAAGCGATTTCGCGGCCGAGCTCCGTGAGCGAGAAGCGCTCGAGCAGGCCCGCGCCGCCCACCAGGTAGTCGAGCACCAGGAGCTCGCCCGCGTCCTCGCGCACGCGGATCTCGTGCAGACGCCCGATGTTGCGTCCGTCCGCATCGCAGACCGGCTTGCCGACATAGCGCTCCAGGGGCACGATGCGGCTCATCGGCGTCCGCCCGGCAGGTATCTGACGACGTGCTCGCGCAGCCAGCGCTCGAAATCGAAAGCCGGCGTGCGTTCCACGTCGACATCGATTTCCATGTCGATATCCAGCTCCCGTACCCGCAGCCACGGGAAGCGGTACGGGTGCCCGGGCCCCCGCCAGCGCGACGCGATGCGCGCCGCCCAGCGGCCGCTGCGCCTGCCGAAGCGCCGCCACGCCGTGACCGCGTCGCTCTCGAAATAGGCGACGCGCGGCGGTGCGCCGTCGCGCAGCTCGAGGCCGATGCCGTCGACCTTGCCGATGGCGCGCTTCTTACGGTCGAGCACCTGCGTATCGAGCACGTCGCGCACCAGGTAGATGAGGCGCCGCCTCTTCATCGCGAGCCAATGATTTCCAGCGGGATGGAGACGATCGCGAGCACCGCCGCGACGAGCACGATCAGCGCCACGACGATATTGGAGAACCGGCTGTTTACGTGACTTCCCATGTACGTACGGTCGTTCATCAGGATGAGAAACGGCATCGCTGTGAGCGGCAGGATCACCGCCGTGATCGCCATCGAAAAGAGCGTGAGCTTCATCGGATTCAGGCCAGTGAGGACGATGAGCGCGGCGAGCGCGATGAAAACCGTATAGGCCATGCTGAAGCGCGCCGCCTTGCGCGGCCGCAGGTTCTCGCCCCAGTTCCAGCCGAAGGTCTGCGCCATGGCGTACGCCGAGGCGAGCGACAGCTCGAGCGCCGCGCCGAAGCAGGCGACGGCGAGCGAGACGATGAAGAGCCAGAAGCCCCACCGCCCGAACGCCGGCAGCAGCATGAGGGCCGCCTGCTCGTAGCTTTCGACATGGATGCCCTCCGGTTTGAGCGTCAACGCCGCGACCACCAGCACCGCCATGGAGATCAGGGCACCGAAAAGCATGCCGCCCGCGGCGATGAGGCGATTGGGCGTGAGATAGCTCTTGTCCCAACGGTCCTCGATCGCGCCCGACGAGTAGAAGAGGAACAGGTACGGAGCGATGGTCGCGCCGACGATGCTCACGGCGAGGAAGAGGTAATGCGCGCGCTCATCGGGAGGGAGCGAGGGGGTGACCAAGGCGCGGGCGAGCTCCGCCGGCTCGGCGCCCAGCTTCCATGCCGCGACGACGAAGCACAGCGTGACAAGGCCCAGGAGCGCCGTGCCCTCCTCGACCACGTCGAAGGTCGCCACCCAGAGGAGCAGCCATAACGCGATCGCGACGGGGATCGCCCAGAGCTGAAAGCCGATGCCGGTCGCGAGCTCGAGCGCGACGCACACGCCGCCGAGCTCCGAGGCGAGCACGAGCAGGTTGACCAGCATGGTGAGCGCGAAAGGCACCACCAGCGCCGGGAAGCCGAAGCGCTTGCGGATCGCGTCGGTGATGGTGTGCTTGCTGGCGATGGCGAAGCGGCCCGACATTTCCACGAGGAAGATGACGCACACCGTGCCGAGCGCCAGCGCCCAGAGGAGCGAGTAGCCAAAGGCGGCGCCCGCCTGCGACGAAGTGGCGATCGAGCCGGCGTCGAGAAAGCCGCCAATGCTGGTGACGATGCCGAGCGCGATGCCGAGGAAGCGCTTCATCGCCCGAGGATCATCGTGCCGCGAGCTCGCTCACCAGCTGCCGCACCGCCTCGCGGTCGCCGCGCTCGAGCGCCTGGCGAAGCTCATCGACCGGCGCCCCGGCCTCGGGCAGCGGGCCCTTGGCGAGCTCGTCCGCCGCCTTCTGCAGCGCGCGGCGCGCATAACGCGTGGGCACCTCGCCGCGCTCCCAGGCGCGCGCGACGGCCACCGCGGTCAGGCTCCAGGAGCTCGCGCTACGCCAGTCCGCCTCCGACGGGCCGCAGCCGCCGACGACCAGCGCGGCGAGCGCAAGCGCGCATGCGCGCAGCGCCGCATTCATCGCCCGGCCGCGCAGCAAGGCGGATGCCCGCATGCGATGTCGCGTCATAGTCCGTGCTTATCATGCGCCCACCTTATGACGAGGAGGTGGATTCATGGCAGGCAAATCGGTCAAGAACAAGCGCAAGTACAAGGCGCTCAAGCGCAAGGGCATGTCCAAGTCGCGCGCCGCGGCGATCTCCAACGCCGGCAAGAGCGCGAGCCGCAAGGGCGGCAAGCGCGGCGGCCGCAAGTCGGCCAAGCGCCGCAAGCACTCCTAGGAAGCAGTGATCTCGAACTTGTCCGGGTAGAACGCGACGAGTTCCTTGATCGCGAGCAGCTCATCGTACGGCTGCTCGTAGCTCCACACCGCGTTCTCTAGGCCGTTCTTCACCGAGTAGTACGAAGCCGTGCCCTTGAATGGGCACTGGGTCTGATGGCTCGAGCGCGCCAGGCGCTCCATGCGCACATCCTTGCGCGGCAGGTAATACACCAGCGGCGCGACGACGCTGCCCTCGTGCGTCTCGTGCATCTCGAGCGCGCTCGCCGAATCGGCGATCACCTCGCCCGCGTACTTCACCTGCACGCGCGCGGCAGCCGGCCGCGTCGTGATCTTGTGCTTCGGATATTTGCTGAAACCAGGCGCGGGATTGCTCATAGATGCCGTGTCTCCGCGGGCGTCGCCTTAGGGTCGTCGTGCAGCATGTCGAAATAGCGCACCGGCGCGCTCGCGAACTCTTCCGCCGGTACGCCATCGAGGCAATTCACGCGCACGGCGACGATGTCGGCACCCTTGGGGTCCGTGCCGCGGGTGAACGGCCGTACGCCGCACGCGGTGCAGAACATATGGTGCAGGCGCTTCTTGCCAAACTGGTATTCGCGCAGCGACTTCTCGCCGGACAACAGGTGGAAGTCCGCCGCCGGAATGAACGCCATCCAGGCGCGCGTCTTGAAGCAGCTCGTGCAATTGCACTTGAACGTGCCCTGCGCAAGGTCGAGCGCCGCCTCGTAGCGCACCGCGCCGCAGTGGCAGCTTCCCTGGTAGGTCTTCTTCATCGCGGCTTCGCCTTCCACAACCCCATCATGCGGCCCTCCGGATCGGTGAAGAGGCTGAGCTTGCCCATGCCGGGCACCTTCT
>JAEKLK010000344.1 GCA_019509895.1 Betaproteobacteria bacterium
TGCGCACCTTCTATGTGCGGCCCGACTGCGACGCCGGCTACGGCCGGGGCGACGGCTCGAGCTACGAACACGCCTGGAACGGCTTCAAGTCGGTCTGCTGGGAAGCGCTCTCCGGCGAACCGGCGACGCTCTGGGTGTGCGGCGATCCGGCAGGACCCTGCGGCTTCGTCACCCTGCATGTCGAGTGGAGTTACCTGAAGACCAGCCCGGAGGCTGCCCTTGCCGGCGCAGAACCCAAAGCAGAACCCAAACCAGAACCCAAACCAGAACCCAAAGCAGAGCCCAAAGCGCGTCCTCATACTCGTCGAGAATCTCCCGTCGCCGTTTGACCGGCGCGTGTGGCAGGAAGCCACCACGCTGCGCGATGCGGGGTACGTGGTGTCGATCATCTGCCCGACCGGCCGTGGCTACGAGGCGCATTTCGAGGCGATCGACGGCATCGACATCTGGCGCTACGACCTGCCGGCCGAGGCCGCCGGCGCCGCCGGCTACCTGGTCGAGTACGGCGCGGCGCTCTTCTGGACGTTCGTGCTGTCGCTGCGCGTACTCTTCAGGCGCGGCTTCGACGTCGTCCATGCCTGCAATCCGCCCGATCTCTTCTTCCTGGTCGGCGGCTTCTACAAGCTCTTCGGCAAGAAGTTCCTGTTCGACCACCACGACGCGAATCCCGAGCTGTATCTCGCGAAGTTCGGGCGCCGCGACTTTTTCTATCGGCTGATGCTGTGGCTCGAGAAGCTCACGTTCCGTACGGCCGACGTCTCCATCGCCACCAACCAGTCCTATCGCCGCATCGCGCTCGAGCGCGGCGGCATGGCGCCGGAGCGCGTGTTCGTCGTGCGCAGCGGCCCTAGCCTCGAGCGTCTGAAGATTTTGCCGAGCGTGCCGGAGCTGAAGCGGGGCCGCAAATACCTCGTCGGCTATGTCGGCGTCATGGGCCGCCAGGAAGGCATCGACTACCTGCTGCACGCGGCCGCGCACATCGTGCACCGCCTCGGGCGCCGTGACGTGCACTTCGGCCTGGTCGGCGGTGGCACCTCGCTCGAGGAAATGAAAGCGCTCGCGGCCGAGCTCGGGGTGGCCGATTACGTCACCTTCACCGGCCGCGTGCCGGACGCCGAGCTGCTGGCGATGCTCAACACCGCCGACGTATGCGTGAACCCCGACGTCGCCAGCGAGATGAACGACATCTCGACCATGAACAAGGTCATGGAGTACATGGCGCTCGCCAAGCCGATGGTGCAGTTCGACCTCGCCGAGGGCCGCTATTCCGCGCAGGCCGCCTCGCTCTACGCGCGGCCGAACGACGCGGTCCACATGGCGCTGAAGATCGTCGAGCTGCTCGATGATCCGGCGCGGCGCCGCGAGATGGGCGAATTCGGCCGCCGGCGCGTCATGGAAGAGCTCGAGTGGCGCCACGAGGCGCCAAAGCTGCTCGCCGCCTATGAGTCGCTGTGGGGGAAACCGCGGCCAGAGCCCTATTTCGGCCCGCACGCGGGAAAGCTCTCGCGCTCTATGCGCTGCTGCTCCTCGTCATTCCGTTCGCCCTGCTCGAAGGGATCTCCCGCCTGCTGCCGGTGGCCTCGCCGCCGCCACTGCAGCCGGTAACGCCCGCCGATCCGATCGCGCACTTCACGCCCAACACCGAGTACGTTTATTCGGCCGGCTGGAACTTCGCCATCCGCAGCCGCAAGCACACCAACAACTACGGCTTCAACAATATCGCCGACTACCGTCCCGGCGAGAAGACGCCGCTCTTCATGGTGATCGGCGACAGCTTCGTGGAGGCGCACGAGGTCGATGCCGGCAAGAGCGCCGCGGAGCTGCTGAACGCGCGCCTCGGCGGCCGCGGCCGCGTCTACAGCATCGGCCTCTCCGGCGCCGCGCTGCCGCAGTACCTCGCCACCGCCGAATACGCGTGCCGCACATTCAAGCCCGAAGCGCTCGCCTTCTTCATCATCAGCAACGATTTCGACGAGAGCCTGCTCAAGTACAACCAGGATCCGCAGCTACACCACTTCGACGAGCAGGGCCGGCTGGTGCCTGCGCGCTACGAGCTCCCGAGCGCCAAGCGGGTGCTGCGCCATTCGGCCTTCATCCGCTATGTGATGTACAACCTGGTGAGCGGCGCGCGCCTGAACCAGATCCGCCTCTGGCTGCGGGGTCCGGTGGCGGTGGCGCAAGCGGCGAGCGGCGAGGAGCGGCTGCGCGATTCCCGGCGCGCGGTCGATTACTTCCTCGCGCAGATTCCCGAGCGCTGCGGCCTCGCGCCGAACGCCATCCTTTTCGTGCTGGACGCCGTGCGGCCCGCTATCTATTCGGCGGTGACGCTCAAGGCCGCAACCGAGACCAGCTACCACGCCCGCATGCGCGCCTACCTCGCCGCCGAGGCGAAAGCGCGCGGCTACGAACTGCTGGACCTGCAGCCGGTGTTCATCGAGCGCCATGCACGCGACGGAGCGCGCTTCGAATTCCCGACCGACAGTCACTGGAATGCCCTCGGCCATCAAGTGGTGGCGGACGAGGTGCGCAAGTCGGCCACCTATGGCCGGCTCTTCAACGCTGCCGGCGGGGTAGTCCACACGGCGGGCGCGAGTCAGGTATCGCCCGACACGCGCGCGCGCTAGCTTGGCGCCATGAGGCTCGTCGCCTGGAACGCGCTCCTCACAGTGATCCTCGGCCTGATCGCGCTCGCGGGCGCCGAGGCGTACCTGCGCTCCACCATCGGGCCGATGCGCGAGGGCCAGCTCTTCGAGTACCGCGCCGACTCCAAGCGCCTCAAGGTGATGAAGCCCGGCATGCACATGAACATCTATGGCGTCGAGGTGCAGACCAACGATCTCGGCTTCCGCGACAACCGCGCCCGCGTGCCGCCCAAGGCGCCGGGCGAGTTCCGCATCATCGTCCTGGGCGATTCGTTCACCTTCGGACCGGGCATCGACTACGAGCACCTCTACACCAGCCTGCTGCGCGAGCACCTGCAGCGCCGCCACCCGCAGGTCACGGTGATCAACCTGGCGGTCGAGGGCTACAACATCATCCAGTACGCCGCGGTGCTCGAGGAGGTCGGCCTTTCGCTCGAGCCCGATGCGCTCCTGGTCTCGCTCTTCCCGGTGAATGATTTCGACACGCCGGACAGGTCGCGCTCAAGGTGCTGCAAAAAGCGGTGCCGAGCGCCACCGCCGACGGCCCGGACTACGGCTGGGACAAGAACATCGCCGCGCTACGCGAGATCGCCGCCACCACCGAGGCGAAGGGCATGCCGCTCACCATCGCGCTCCTGCCGCACACCAGGGGCTTCAGGACCCAGGCCACGATCTTCGGCCGCATCAACGCCTATTGCCGCAAGAGCTCGCTGCCCTGCATCGATCTGCTCGAGCCTCTGCGGGCAAGTGGCGCGCGCGACGGCGCGCTGGCGCTGAACGCCATCGACTCGCATCCGAACGTGGAATACAACCGCTTCATCGCCGCGCAGCTGGCGCCGCGCCTGGAAGCGGTCGTCGCGGCGGCCGAGCACCCTTCCGACGCCGCGTTGCAGAACTAGTCCGAGCGGACGCCCCGTAATGGACGACGTCCGCACGCGCCCCGCGCTACTTTGAGGACCGCCATGACCACTGCCCTGATGCCCTCTGACCGCAAGTTCGGTTGGACTTTCGCTGCGCTCTTCGTCCTGATCGGCGCGCTTTCCCATCCTTGGCTGATCGCGCTCGGCGCGCTGTTCGCCGTGGTGACGATGCTGCGCGCGGAACTGCTGGCGCCGCTCAAGCGCGCGTGGATGAAGTTCGGCGAGCTGCTCAACCACGTGGTGAGCCCGATCGTCATGGGCGTTATCTTCTTCGTCGTCTTCATGCCCGTGGCGCTCGTCATGCGCGCCATCGGCCGCGATGCGCTTTGCCGGCGCTACGAGCCGGCCGCGCCGACCTACTGGAAGCGCCGGGAGCCTCCGGGCCCGCGCGAAGACAGCTTCCGCAACCTGTTCTAGAGCCTCGCGAGGAGGGGACTATGGATCTCGTCGTCCAGATGTGGAGATTTCTTGGCGAGCGGCGCAAGTTTTGGCTGCTGCCGATCATCGTCGTCACCGTGCTGATCGGGGGGCTGCTGGTCCTCGCGCAGGGCTCGGTCGTCGCGCCGTTCATCTATACGCTCTTCTAGGCCATGAAGATTCTCGGCATCTCGGCGTACTACCACGACGCCGCGGCGGCGCTGCTCATCGACGGCCTGGTGGCGGCCGCGGCGCAGGAGGAGCGCTTCACGCGCAAGAAGCACGACTCGCGCTTCCCGCACAGCGCCATCCGCGCCTGCCTCGAGCAGACCGGCACGCGGCCCTCTGAAATCGACTTCGTCGCCTTCTACGACAAGCCGTTCCTCAAGTTCGAGCGTCTGCTGGAGACCTATCTTGCCTTCGCGCCGCGCGGCTTCTCATCCTTCCGCACCGCGCTACCGGTGTGGGTGAAGGACAAGCTGTTCCAGCGCGGCACGATCCTCCAGGAGCTGAAGGCGATCCAGGCGGGGATCGACTGGGACAAGCGCCTGCTCTTCTCCGAGCACCATCTAAGCCACGCCGCGAGCGCCTTTTACCCGTCGCCCTTCGAATCCGCGGCCGTGCTGACCATGGACGGCGTCGGCGAGTGGACCACGACCTCCGTCGCCCTGGGGCGCGGGCGCGAGCTCAAGGTGGTGAAGGAAATCCAGTTCCCGCATTCGATCGGCCTCCTCTATTCCGCTTTCACCTACTACACCGGCTTCAAGGTCAACTCCGGCGAGTACAAGGTGATGGGCCTCGCGCCTTACGGCGAGCCGCGCTTCGCCCAGCAGATCAAGGACCACCTGATCGACATCAAGGAAGACGGCAGCTTTCGCCTGAACCTCGAGTACTTCGACTACTGCACCGGTCTTCGCATGACCAATGCGAAGTTCGACCAGCTCTTCGGCGGCCCCGCGAGAAAGCCGGAAGAGCGCCTGACGCAGCGCGAGATGGACCTCGCCGCTTCCATCCAGGCGGTGACGGAGGAACTGGTGATCAAGCTGGCGCGCGGCGTGGCGAAGGAGACCGGCGACAAGAACCTGTGCCTCGCGGGCGGCGTCGCGCTTAACTGCGTCGCCAACGGCAAGCTGCTGCGCGAGCGCTGCTTCGAGCGCATCTGGCTGCAGCCCGCGGCGGGCGACGCCGGCGGTGCGCTCGGCGCCGCGCAGGTCGCCTATTACCTGCATGGCAAGCGCCCGCGCTCAGTTGCCAAATCGGCCAACGGCGCCACGGACGGCATGCGTGGCGGCTATCTCGGGCCGCAGTACACCAACGAAGAGATCGCGCGGCGCCTGCGCGCCGCCGGCGCGGTGTTCGAAGTGCTCGACGAAGAGCAGATGGTCGCCGCGAGCGCCCAGGCGCTCGCCGAGGGCAAGGCGCTCGGGTGGTTCCAGGGACGCATGGAGTTCGGCCCGCGCGCACTCGGCGCCCGCTCGATCCTTGGCGATGCGCGCTCGCCCAGCATGCAGAAGCAGCTCAACCTGAAGGTGAAGTACCGCGAGTCCTTCCGTCCATTCGCGCCCGCGGTGCTGGCGGAAGACGCGCCGAAGTACTTCGGCATCGACTGCGAGAGCCCCTACATGCTGCTGGTCGCCGATGTCCGCGACGAGCACCGCATCGCCATGACCGAGGAGGAGCAGAAGCTCTTCGGCATCGAGAAGCTGAACGTGCCGCGCTCGTCGATCCCGGCGGTGACGCACGTCGACTATTCGGCGCGCGTGCAGACCGTGCACAAGG
>JAEKLK010000226.1 GCA_019509895.1 Betaproteobacteria bacterium
TCGGCGACGAGGCCCTGGATCATAGTGATCGGCAGCATGAGGATGAGCGCGAGCGCGCCAACGATAAGTGCTTTCAGCAGGAGGGATCGGGTCATGCGCGCAGTCTCGTGCGTGCGCGGGCGCAGCCGCGGGCGGAAACGGGCGCCGCGCGGGCGAATCGGGCGCAAGCGCTGGCCGAGAGCTCAGCAAGAAGCGGAGCGCTGGCGCCCCTGCGGGCGCCTGGACTGTGTCAGTCCTTGAGCAGGAGCTGGATCAGGCCGGCTGTGCTGTCCCAGCGCTTGCCGCCGCGCGCCTCGAGGCGCGAGTAGAACTGGTCGACGAGCGCAGCGAGCGGCAGTGCGGCGCCGCTTTTCCTCGCCTGGTCGAGGCAGATGCCCATGTCCTTCCTCATCCACTCGGTGGCGAAGCCGAAGCCCTCGGCCTTCAGCTCGTCCATCGGCTTCCAGCGGTTTTCCATCTGCCAGGACTGGGCTGCGCCCTTGGAAATGACGCCGATCACCTTCTCGACGTCCAGCTTGTTGCGCTTGGCGAAGGCCACCGCTTCGGCAAGGCCCTGGGCGATGCCGACGATGCAGATCTGGTTCACCATCTTGGTGAGCTGGCCGGCGCCCGGTCCGCCGATCAGCGCCGCCATCTTGGCGTAGACGTCGATCACCGGCTTCGCGCGCTCGAAGTCGGCTGAATCGCCGCCGCACATGATGCCGAGCTGGCCATTGACCGCGCCGGCCTGGCCGCCGGAGACCGGTGCGTCGACGAACCCGATGCCTTTCTCCTTGCTCTTCGCGTGCAGCTCGCGCGCGAGCGTGGCGGACGCCGTGGTGTGATCGACCAGGACCGCCCCGCGCTTCATGCCCGCGAGCGCGCCATTGTCGCCATAGACGACCGACCGAACGTCATCGTCGTTGCCGACGCACATCATCACGAAATCGCAGTCGCGCGCCGCCTCGCGCGGGGTCGCCGCCTGCTTGCCGCCGTACTCCTTGGCCCACTGCTGCGCCTTGGCGGCGGTGCGGTTGTAGACGGTCACGTCGTGGCCGCCTTTCTTCAGAAGGTGGCCCGCCATCGGATAGCCCATGACCCCGAGGCCGAGGAACGAAACTTTCGCCATCGCGCTTTCTCCTAATGGATTTCTGACTGTTGACAGGCCGCGGTCAACCGATCGACAATCATGGACGTTTATACAGTATCCGGTGTTGGCCCAGCCTTGTCGCAGAGGACCTGCCGTTAGATGCCGACAACCTAAAAGAGGTACAGCAAATGGATGACAACAAGTCTAAGGCATTGGCCGCGGCGCTTTCGCAGATCGAGAAGCAGTTCGGCAAGGGCTCGATCATGAAGATGGATGCCGAGGCCATCAAGGACATCGACGTCGTGTCCACCGGCTCCCTCGGCCTGGATATCGCGCTCGGCGTCGGCGGCCTGCCGCGCGGCCGGGTGGTCGAGATCTACGGACCGGAATCGTCCGGCAAGACCACGCTTACGCTCCAGGTGATCGCCGAGATGCAGAAGGTCGGCGGCACGGCGGCCTTCATCGACGCGGAGAACGCGCTCGACATCACCTACGCCGGGAAGCTCGGCGTCAAGACCGAGGACCTGCTGATCTCGCAGCCCGATACCGGCGAGCAGGCGCTCGAGATCGCCGACATGCTAGTCCGCTCCGGCGCGGTCGACGTGATCGTCATCGACTCGGTCGCGGCGCTCACGCCCAAGGCGGAGATCGAGGGCGAGATGGGCGAGCCGCAGATGGGCCTGCAGGCGCGGCTCATGAGCCAGGCACTGCGCAAATTGACGGCGAATATCAAGCGGACCAACACCCTGGTGATCTTCATCAACCAGATCCGCATGAAGATCGGCGTCATGTTCGGCAACCCCGAGACCACCACGGGCGGCAATGCGCTCAAGTTCTATGCCTCGGTGCGCATGGACATCCGGCGCATCGGCTCGATCAAGAAGGGCGACGAGGTGATCGGCTCGGAGACGCGCGTCAAGGTGGTGAAGAACAAGGTCGCGCCGCCCTTCAAGCAGGCCGAGTTCGACATCCTGTACGGCGAGGGCATCTCGCGCGAAGGCGAGGTGCTCGAGACCGGCGTCAATCTCGCGGTGCTCGAGAAGTCGGGCGCCTGGTATGTCTACAAGGATGACCGGCTCGGGCAGGGCAAGGACAACGCGCGCGAGTTTCTGAAAGAAAACGCGCCGCTCGCGCGCGAGATCGAGGCGAAGATCCGCGAGAAGGCGGGCGTGCGCTCGCCGACGCCGATCGCCGCCACTGCCGCCGCCGGCGAGGTGGCGGAGAAGAAGGTCGAGCACCTGCCGACGCGCAAGCGCGGAAGCAACGCCTGATCGCGCGCGGGTCCGATGAAGCCCGAGCGGCCTGACACGCCGACCGAGCTCAAGGTCCGCGCGCTCCGCTACCTTGTACGGCGCGACCATTCGCGCGCGGAGCTCGCGCGCAAGCTCGCGCCGTACGCCGCGTCTGCCGAATCCCTGGACGCAGTGCTCGACGAGCTGCACGCGAAAAAGCAGCTCTCCGACGAGCGCTACGCGGAGGCGCGCGCGAACTGGCTCTCGCGCAAGTACGGTGCGGCGAAGATCCGCCAGGATCTGAAGGCGCATGGCGTCGCTGCGGCGCTCGTCGAGCGCGTGTCATCGGCGGGCGAGCTGGAAAAGGCGCGCGCCATCCTGGCGCGCAAATACCGCGCGCCGGCCACGACCCGCGAGGAGAAGGCGCGGCGCGCGCGCTTTCTGCAAGGGCGCGGCTTCTCCTTCGACGTTGTGCAAAGCCTGCTGCGAACCGAGGACTGACCGCTAGAAGCTGGCGGCGAGCCCGACCGCCCAGCCGGTCACGTGGTCGCCGACCTTGTAGCGCAGCAGCAGGCGCAGCCGCGTGGCGTAGCCATCGTAGTGGCTCGTGTCGAGCTCGAGTCCGGCGCCGAACGAGTTCACATAAGTGAAGCCCAGCGCGCCCTCGAGATCGCCGAGGAAACGCGTGTAAGCGTACTCGAGCACATAGCGCACCGGCCGCTCGAGCGCGACCCATCCTGTCGGCGCGCGATAGCGCGACCAGAATGAGGCACTCTGTGCGCTGGAGTGCCCCTGCACCGCGCTCGAGCTCTGGAAGCTTTGCAGATGGATGTTGCTGTAGCGCAGCTCGGCATCGAGCTCGCCATCGGGTCCATAGCGCTCGTAGTCGAGCATGAGAGAGCCGCCCAGCCCGGCCGCATTGAGCTGTCCGCGCCTCAGGAATTCCACCGCCCGGCTTCCCGCCGGCGGCGCCACGGCACCGGCAGCTTCGCTTTCCACGCGGCCGAGCGAAACGTTGAAGATCGGCCGGATCGCGAGGTTGCGCGCGAGCGGGAAATCCCAGCCGACACCGCCGGTCGCGAGCAGGCTGTCCCACTTGACCGGAATGCTCTGCGTCGCGCTGCCGTCGCCTGCCGTGAATGTGGGGTCGTAACGCCCATACGCCAGGGTGCCCTCGAGGTACAGCGGGCGGCTCCTGAGCGTTCCGCCTCCGCTGATCGAGGATTGGCGAAAGTAAGGGTTTCCCGCATTCTGGTCGCTGATGGAGAGCGAGCCGGTGGTGACATCGGGCGTCAGCGAAATGCCCATCAGCGTCAGCACGGCGTTGGCGCGCTTCTGCACATCCGCGTCGCTCACCGTCTGCGCCAGTGACTTCTTCGGTATGAGCGTCGTTGCGCTGGCGCACAAGGCGCACACCATCGCTAAGAGCGCGCGTCGGCAGAGCATGGTGCAAGGCTATCGGTAAGACGGATAACTGAAAAGGCGTCGGCGTCTGTCATCCGCGACTGTGTGCATACGTTCATGGATGTACAGGCGTGGCCTGGGGGAGGAGGTGAAACGGAAATGGAACAAGCACAAGCATTGGCAGTAGTGCGTTCGCTCGCAAACGGAGTCGATCCCGAAACCGGTGAAGTTTTTCCAGCGGAGAGCGCGTATCAACGGCCGGTCGTCGTGCGCGCTCTCTACGAAGCGGCATCGGCCCTCGAGCGCCAGGAGCGCTTCGAGCGCAGGAAAGCGCAGTTGCCCGCGAAGACGGGCGAGCCTTGGACGGAGGAGGAGGATCGCAAGCTGCTCGCGTCCTTCGACGCCGGCCGCGCACTGCAGGAGCTGGCGGCGGCGCACGAGCGCACCATGGCGGCGGTCAGAGCAAGGCTGTTGAAGTACGGGCGCATCAACGCATAACAGCGGGGTTTGACCGGGGCGACCGCGGCGCCCCGGGGCTTTTTTTTGGGGCGCTGCGCGCCGGCATTGGAACATGCGCTCGCTCAATATCTCAGTAGATGGCCGAGGTCTATCTTTGCGCTGGCGCTGGCGCTGTCGGCGTGGACTGTACCGTGCTGCTGCGCCCGCAAGCGCGCATGGCGGGACGGAGCCGTTCAGGCTTCTCGGCCCCACCGGGTAGAATCGTCGGTTCCATGAAGTCCAGCGACATCCGCTCGAGCTTCCTCGAGTACTTTCGCTCGAAGGGCCACACCATCGTGCCCTCGAGTCCGCTCGTGCCGGCGAACGATCCGACGCTGCTGTTCGTCAACTCGGGCATGGTGCAATTCAAGGACGTATTCGTCGGCAAGGAGACCCGCCCCTATAAGCGCGCCACCACCGCGCAGCGCAGCCTGCGCGCCGGCGGCAAGCACAACGACCTGGAGAACGTCGGCTACACCGCGCGCCACCACACGTTCTTCGAGATGCTGGGCAACTTTTCCTTCGGCGATTACTTCAAGAAGGATGCGATCGCCTTCGCCTGGGAGCTGCTCACCAAGGTGTACAAGCTGCCGCCGGAGCGGCTTTGGACCACGGTCTACCAGACCGACGACGAGGCACACGAGCTCTGGACGAAGACGATCGGCGTGCCGAAGGAGCGCTGCGTGCGGATCGGCGACAAGCCCGGCGGCGTGAAATTCCAGTCGGACAACTTCTGGCAGATGGCCGACACCGGCCCATGCGGCCCGTGCAGCGAGATCTTCTACGACCACGGCGCCGGCATTCCCGGCGGCCCGCCGGGATCGCCGGACGCGGACGGCGATCGCTATATCGAGATCTGGAACCTCGTCTTCATGCAGTACAACCGCGACGAGCGGGGCAACATGAATCCGCTGCCGAAGCCCTCGGTCGATACCGGCATGGGCCTCGAGCGCATCGCCGCGGTACTGCAGGGCAAACATTCCAATTACGAGATCGACCTCTTCCAGGACCTGATCAGGGCCGCGGCGCGCGAGACGCATGCGAAGGAATTGAAAAACCCATCGCTCAACGTCGTGGCGGACCACATCCGCGCCTGCAGCTTCCTCGTCGTCGACGGCGTGATTCCGGGCAACGAAGGCCGCGGCTACGTGCTGCGGCGGATCATTCGCCGCGCCATCCGCCACGGCTACAAGCTTGGCCAGAAGCAGCCGTTCTTCTACCGCCTGGTGCCCGACCTCGACCGGGTCATGGGCGACGCGTATCCGGAACTGCGCAGCTCGCGCGAGCGCGTCGCCGATGTGCTGAAGCAGGAGGAAGAGCGCTTCGCCGAGACGCTGGAGAACGGCATGGGCGTGCTCGAGTCGGCGCTTGCGTCGGGCGAGAAACTGCTGGACGGCGAAACGGTGTTTCGCCTCTATGACACGTTCGGCTTCCCGGTCGACCTCACCGCCGACATCTGCCGCGAGCGCGGCGTGATGATCGACATGGCGGGCTTCGAGGCGTCGATGGACCAGCAGCGCGAGCGCGCCCGCGCCGCGTCGAAGTTCGCGATGGCGGCGGCGCTCGAATACTCGGGCGGCAAGACCGTGTTCCACGGCTACGACAAGCTGGTGCATCCGGCCAAGGTGGTGGCGCTCTATCGCGAAGGCGCACAGGTGCAGGGCCTGAAGAGCGGCGACACCGGCACCGTGGTGCTCGACGAGACGCCGTTCTATGCCGAGTCCGGCGGCCAGGTGGGTGACAGGGGCGAGATCGTCGGCGCGGGCGGCACGTTCGCGGTCGACGACACGCAGAAGATCCAGGCCGAAGTGTCCGGCCACCACGGGACGATGCGCACCGGGGCGCTGAAGGTGGGCGACCGCGTCGAGGCGCGCGTCGACATCGAGCTGCGCGCGCGCACCATGCGTAACCACTCGGTGACGCACCTCATGCACAAGGCGCTGCGCGAGGTGCTCGGGCCGCACGTGCAGCAGCGCGGCTCGCTGGTCGATGCCGACAAGACGCGTTTCGACTTCTCGCACAACAAGCCCATGACCGAGGAAGAGATGGTCAAGGTCGAGGCGCTGGTCAACGCCGAGATCCTGGCGAACACGCCGACGCGCGCGCAGGTGATGCCGATCGAGCAGGCGAAGAGCTCCGGCGCGGTGATGCTGTTCGGCGAGAAGTACGGCCAAGAGGTACGCGTGCTCGACATCGGCTCGTCGCGCGAGTTCTGCGGCGGCACGCATGTCGCGCGCACCGGCGACATCGGCGTCTTCAAGATCACCTCGGAGGGCGGCATCGCCGCGGGCATCCGCCGCGTCGAGGCCACCACCGGTCTCACCGCGCTCGGCCTGATCAATGCGCAGCTCGACGAATTCCGCGAAGTGCAGCGGGCGCTGCGCGCGCAGCCGGGCGCCGGCATGGCCGTAAAGGCGGCGCTGAACATGCTGGAGGACAAGAGGACGCTCGAGAAGGAGATCTCGCGCCTGCGCTCGAAGCTCCTCTCGGGCCAAGGCGGCGATCTAAGCTCGCAGGCGGTCGAGGTGAAGGCGAAGGACGGGCAGGTGATGCGCGTGCTCGCCGTGACGCTCGACGATGCCGATCCGAAGACCATGCGCGAGACGGTCGATCGGCTGAAGGACAAGCTCAAATCGGCGGCCATCGTGCTCGGCGCGGTGAACGACGGCAAGGTGTCGCTGATTGCCGGCGTCACGGCGGACCTCATCGGCAAAGTGAAGGCCGGCGAGCTCGTCAATTACGTCGCGCAGCAGGTCGGCGGCAAAGGCGGCGGCCGGCCCGACATGGCGCAGGCCGGCGGCACCGACCCGGCGGGCCTGCCGAGCGCGCTGCAGTCGGTGAAGTCCTGGGTCGAGAGCCGCGTCTGAGGGCATGACGCGGCGCGGCGCGCCCATCTCTGGGGCGCGGCGCCGCTGTTCGGCTCCGTCGCGGTGCCGCCTTCGGCGGCTCGCGTACTTCTAGAAGCCGATCTTGTGGCGGCGGCTGCCGCGATTGATCTGGACGTCGTCCGGGCGCATTTCGTGGCGGCCGGCGAGCTTCGCGGTGCCGAACGCCGATTGCAGCGTGCGGCGCATGTCGCGCGGCGGCAGCGAGGCGAGCTTCGCCAGCGTATCGTCGGCCGGCTCCTCGGGGAACTGGCGTCCCCAGTCGTGCGCGTTGCGGATCTCGCTGTAGATAGTGCGCGCGATGCGCAGCGATCCGGCGTCGTCCGGCGCCTCGATCTCGTACACCGTCATGCGGTTGAGGAGCGGCTCGGGAATGCGCGCCGCGTCGTTCGCGGTGGCGAGCCACACGGCGCCCGAGGCATCGATCGGCACCTCGACGAACTCGTCGATGAAGCGCGTCGCCGTGTCTATTTCCAGCAGCTCGTAGAGCGCGCCGAGCGGGTCGTACTGACCGTCGGAGCTCGCTTTGTCCAGCTCGTCGACGACGATCACCGGGTTGGCGTATTCGCCGTTCAGGAACGTGTCGAAGACCTTGCCCGGCTTGGCGTTCTTCCACTGCGATGACGCGCCCGAAAGGACCCAGCCCGCCGTGAGCGAGCTCATCGGCACGAAGCCGAAGCCGGTGCCGAGAAGCTCGGCCAGCTTGCGCGCGAAATGCGTCTTGCCGATACCTGGCTCGCCGAGCAGCAGCATCGGCGGCAGCTCGATGGAATCGTTGGAGTCGACGCACAGCGCGAGATGCTTGCGGATGTCTTCCAGCACCTCGCGGAAGTTGGGCAGCTCCTCGAACAGGCGCTGCATCTCGGGAAGCGTCGACGGTTTTACGGTGAAGCGCTGGCCGCCGAGGCGCAGCATCTTCTCGTATACGGCGCGCAGCGCTTCGTTCGCAGAGCCCGGCAGCTCCTGCAGCGCCTTCTCGACACTGGGAAGGGCGTAGACGTCCTTGAATCCGGCGATCGGGATGCTCACGGTTGCAGACATGCGTCACCTCTCTTAGCTGCTTGTTGTGCCCAAAAAAGTAGCATGACAGCAGAGCCTAAGCAAACGATGCGCCAGCGTCTGGCAGCGGTGGTCGGGGAGTGCCAATCAGCTACAGTGGTCATATGTCCTCTACAACGCGCGAGTACTTCCAAAGTTTCGGCGCCGGCCATCTGCCGGGGCATCTCGGTGTGGAAATCGTCACGGCGAGCGCCGAGCGGGTGGAAAGTCGCCTCGCGGTGAGGCGCGAAGTGATGGCGCCGAATGGCTTTCTGCACGCGGCGTCTGTCGTGGCGCTCGCCGATACCAGCTGCGGCTACGGCTGCGTGGCGGCCCTGCCCAAAGGGGCAAGCGGCTTCACGACGATCGAGCTGAAGGCCAACTTTCTGGGCACGGCGCGCGACGGCGCGATCGTCTGTCGCGCGACACCGCTGCATCTGGGCCGCACGACGCAGGTCTGGGACGCGGCGGTCGCGCTCGAGGCGAGCGGCGCCCAGATCGCGCGCTTTCGGTGCACGCAGATGATCCTGTGGCCTAAGTAGACCGACCCCAAGTAGACAGCTAACCCGAAGTAGACAGCCAACTACAGGCATGCTTGAATGCCCTGCATGACGTTCCGGTTCGGCTTCTTCTTTTATTTCCACACGCCGCTGGCGGACCGGACCGGCTAAGCACACCTTAGACGCCAACCAAAACCGCCAGCGCTTGAGAAGCCTGGCGGTTTTTGTTTTTGGGACACCAGAACATGACGACGCCGCTCGACAACTATCTCGCCACCGTCCCCGCCGACAAGACCTCGCTCACCGACGACGAGCGCATCGAGAACATCATCCCGCTGCCGCCGCCGGAGCACCTGATCCGCTTCTTCCCGATCCAGGGCTCGCCGGTCGAAGCGCAGATCACCGAGACGCGCCGCCAGGTGCGCCAGATCCTGCAGGGGCGCTCGGACCGGCTGCTGGTCGTCATGGGGCCGTGCTCGATCCATGACCCGGTCGCCGCGCTCGCCTACGCCGAGAAGCTGGTGGCGGAAAGGAAACGCCACGCGGGCGAGCTCGAGCTCCTGATGCGCGTGTACTTCGAGAAGCCGCGCACTACGGTCGGCTGGAAGGGACTGATCAACGACCCGTACCTGAACGGCAGCTTCCGCATCAACGAAGGGCTGCGCATCGCGCGCGATCTGCTC
>JAEKLK010000227.1 GCA_019509895.1 Betaproteobacteria bacterium
CGCGCGCGCTGCTCTTCGCTCGCCCGCATGGCGAGGATCTTTCGGTACGCGGCGCCGTCGTAGCAAAGGCGCACGCGACCATTCGCCTCCACGGTGAGGAAGCGAACTCCGTAGCGCGCCACCACCTCGACATGCCGCGATGGCTTGCGCGCCAGGCGCTCGGCCATGGCGCCGAGCGCCTCCAGCGCTTCCACTCCTTCCGCGCCGCTCAGTCGCTCCGCCGGCGCGGCTTCTACATAAGCGGCGCCGACCGCGATGCCAAGCGGCTCCGCCCCGGGCACGCCACGCAGGAAACGCAGCACGGCGAGCAGCTCCGGCGCTTCGTCCGCCGTAAGCGCGAGCCGACGCACCTGCGTTGCGCGGACGAAGCCGCCGCGCTCGCGCGCGTAGTCCCACACCGCCAGGTAATCGAGCCGCTCGCCCCGGACCTCGAGCGTCTCGCCCTGCGCGAGCAGCGCGAGCGGCCGCGCCGAGCTCCCGGGGAGCGGTCGCAGCGCCGTATCGTCCTGCACGACGATGGCGAAGCCCTGCGCCTTTGCCAACAGTGGAACGATGAGCGCGACGAGAGCAAAGAAGCGCGTCATTGCTTCGGCCCTCCACCGAGGAGCGTCGCGCCGATGAAGCCCGAGTCCGCGGGCGGCGGCGCGATGATCACCTGGATCTTGTCCGAGAGCTTGTCGGCCAGCGTTTTCTGAATCAGCAGCGGGTGCCGCGAAACCAGCACGCCTTCGCGCTCCATCTGCTCGGCGGTCGCCCTGCCCACCTTCTGCAGCCGATACGCCTCGGCCTCCGCCAGCCGCTCGCGCGCCTTCGCTTCGCCGTCCGCCTCGATACGCCGCGCCTGCGCCGCGCCCTTGGCGCGCCGCACATTGGCGACGCGTTCCGCCTCGGCCTCGAGCTTGCGCTGCTCGATCTGGCGCTGCTTGAGCGGCAGCACGTGCTTCATCGCCTCGTCCTGGCCGCGTGCCGCGATCACCTGCTCGAGCGCCGCGGCCTCCGCTGCCTTTTCGCGGCGTACGCCCAGCGCCTGCGCCTCGAGCGCGCTCTCGCGTACCCGTTTTTCCTTGAGCTCGAGCGTGAAGCGCATCTTCTCGCTCGCCAGCTCTTCCGAAAGGAGCGCTTCCAGCCCGCGCTTGTAATCGGCCGGCAGATCCACCTTGCCGATCAGCACATCGCGCAGCGCCACGCCGTCGGCGGCGAGCTTGGGCCCGAGCTCCGTCTCGATCGCCTGCTGGATCTCGGCGCGCTTGCCGGAGAAGATCTCGCGCACGCTGTAGCGCGCGAAAATCTTGTACACCACGCTAGAGACCGCCGGCTGCACCACATCGGCGCCGACATCGTCCGGCAGCCGCGTCCACACGGCACGCAGCCGCGCCGCATCGACTGCATAGCGAACCGTGATGTCGATGCCAACCGAAAGCCCCTCCACCGACTGGAACGGCGCAGCGCCATCGGCACGACCACTGTCCGCCGGCCGATAGACCTGATCGCGCAGCGTGAAGATTCGGATGTCATGCAGCCCTGGGAATGCGAGCACGCTGCCGTCGCGCCACTCCGCCACCGTGCCGGTGAGGCGATTGAGCCGAATGCCGACCTCGCCGCGCCCGACCGTCCGCATGGGAGGGTGCTTGTACATGGTGTATCCGGCCGCCAGGAAAAGCGCGAATGCAACGATCGCGACGCGAGCCGCGCTGATGGCATCCACAAACGCGCACGCCGCGTGCGCGAGCAACTCCTTAATGCGTTGGAACATGATCTCCTCGGATGGATCCGGTCATTCAAGCTGGCGCGCCGGGATTGCCGAGGGAGCGGTGAAGTCAAAGCGGCGGCTGATAGTGGCGGAACGCGGGCAATCAAATCCAGGCGCCGTTCAAGGTCACAATCTGTGACCTTGAAGGCACGAAATTCATGGGATTGACATTGGAGTGCGCAGGTCTACAATGCGCGCGCTCTTGCAAAGGAATGGAGCGAATGAACTGCCTTTTTAGAGACGCGCCGAAGGAAACGAGCATCGCGTAGAGCGCAGTGCGCCCATCCGCAGCCCGGACCGCGCAAGCGCTCCGGGCTTTTTGTTTCCGGGCGGTCAACGCCGATGCAAGGACGGCGTTAAGGAAAACCAATATGACACGACATTTATACGACATGACGATTCACCTGGGCGCGCAGCGCCCATTGAAGCCGATCGCGCTGTGCGAGGACAGCGCACGCGCATCCGGAGTGGAGGAGTGCGCCTAGCGAAGACATTCGCTCGTCGACCTCCAGAAGCCCGGGCGCGCCGCAAGGTCCCCGGGCTTTTTGTTTTTCACAGCCCCGCTGGCGCAACTGGCAGACGCGCATGCCTCAAAAGCATGAAGTTCCGGGTTCGAATCCCGGGTGGGGTACCAATTTTTTTCGCGCGAGCGAATGCGCTCGTGCTTGCTCTTTTACAACTTGGATGTGGCAAAGACGGCCCCGCCGCGCGGCACCACAGACCCGCGTCGATGTTCGACGCGCCGCGCGGCGGGGCGGTGCGGGCTTATCGCCCGCGATGCCACATCCGTAATGGAATTCTTCGTGAACGCGAACGCAGCGGGCGGCTCGTGAGTCCTCCCTGGCGCGCTTGCCTGAAATATCGGCGTGGCGCGTACCGCGGCGCGGGAGCGATGAATGTTGGCGAGGTAGCTCGGCGGTAGAGCGGCGCCCTCATGAGGCGAAGGTCGCGGGTTCGACTCCCGCTCCAGCCTGCAAAGGCGACCTTAGCACCAACGCGGTACCGGAGCCGGAGCCTTTTTTGAATTTGAGAACGAGGAACAGAGAGAAGGAGCATGAAGTGGAGCAGCAAGTGCGACTGACCGAACGCGAGATCGAGGTACTGGCGCGCCTCGCGCGCGGCCGCAGCTATGCGCAGGCGGCGCACGAGCTCGGCATGTCGGCGCACACCATCGGCTCGCACGTGAAGAACGCGTACCGGAAGCTGGAAGTGCACTCGGCCGCCGCCGCGGTGATGCGCGCGGTCGAGCTCCGCCTGCTTGAGCCGCAATTTGCCAACGAAAAAATAGTGACTGTCACCATTTAGAAGACCATGAGCAAGAACGAAAAATTCATCCGCGTTACCAAGCAGGCCTACGGCGTTGCGCCGCTGGTGCTTGAGAACCGCCTCGCGCGGGCGCTGGACGAGGGCGTGTCGCGCTATCCGATCTACCGCGTGGTGCACTTCGCCGCGCGCGTCGAGCTCGAAGTGCTGTTCGACGCGATCGCGCTCGATCCCGCATGGCGCGTCGAGCGCCTGAACATCGATTCGGCGATCATCGACGGCGAGGGCGTCTTCATCTCCGTCTGGGGCAGCCGCAAGGCGGACTACTGCTCGTGCTGGTTCTATGTATGGGCGGCCGACGTCGCGCACGCCGAAGCCGCGAAGGAGCGCCTGTACGCCAAGGCCGGCTCGACCCTCATCACTGAGCCGATGTTCTCGATCGAATGGATGTACCCCACCGGGCGCGGCCTGGAAAGCGTCTGGATCGACGAGCTGGCGGACGATGTCCTGCGCGATCGCGCCTATCCCGAGATCGAGGATGGCGTGCGCGGCTTCATTGCGCGCTATCTCGCGGCGCGGGAAACCGTGCTCGTGTTGCAGGGGCCGCCTGGCACGGGCAAGACCCGGCTGATCCGCGCCATCCTCGGCGAGATGTCGCAGCGCAAGGAAGTTCCGGCGAGCGCGCTCTACACCGGCGACACTTGCGCACTCGCGTCAGACGAGATCTTTGCCCGGTTCATCACCGGCCAGCATGATGCGTTCGTGGTGGAAGACGCCGACCACCTGCTGAAGCCGCGCTGCGATGGCAACGAGCAACTGCACCGCTTCCTCACGATCGCGGATGGTGTCGTGCGCTCGCACGGGCGCAAGATCATCTTCTCGACCAACCTGCCGAACATCGGCGATCTCGACGAGGCGCTCATCCGTCCCGGCCGCTGCTTCGCGCGCGTGCATGTGCGCGCCCTGACGCCGACCGAAGCGCTCGAGCTGGCGGCGGACATCGCCAGCGAAGACAGCGAAAAGCTGGCGCGCGCCACCGCCGCGCTGGCGGAGAACCGCAAGCGCCCGCTCGCCGAGGTGTACGCAGCGCTCCGCTAGTTCGGGCTCCGTCCCCGAACTGCGCTAGCGCACGGAGAATGGCGCGTGGTAGGGCCGGCCGAACGGCACGCCTGCGAGCACCGACTGCACCGGCCGCAGGTACGCCTTTCCGGAACGCTTGTTGTTTCTCGTGTCGACGAACTCGACCGGCCCGGAGACGAGCTCCACCAGCGTCGCATCGCCCGGCGCGCCTACCTGCAGCGTACCCAGGCGCGGCGCCCGGTTGATGATCGCGCCCGGCACCGCGCTCGCCATGCGCACCACCTGCTCTAGCGAGAGCCCGAGCGCCATGAACTTGCTCATCACCCAGGTGAGGTAAGGCATGCCCGGCGTGTTACCGGAGGCGACGTGAATGTCCGACGAGATGGTGTCGGGCACGAGGCCCTGCTGCATCGCCGGCTCTGCGACCGTGAAATCGAAGCTGCCGCCGCCATGGCCGACGTCGAAGAGGACGCCGCGCTTCTTCGCCGTGAGCGCCTCGGCGAGCAGCTTTCCGTCCTGCACGAGGTTGGTGAAGCGGCCGGCGTTGTTCGGCGCGCCGCTGAAGCAGTGCGTCAGGATGTCGTCCTTGCGCAGCAGGTTCAGGATCTCGCGCATGAGCTCGGGCGTTGCCACGCCGCCGACGTGGCACATGACGCGCGCGCCGCCGCCTGCGATTTCGCAGGCGCGGATCGCGCGCTTGAGCGGCTCGATGCCCGCCTGATTGATGACGTTCTCCGACATGCGTACCTTGGCGCCCAGCGCGATGTCGGCGTTCTCGGCGATGCACTTCCCGCATTCCTCGGGATGTGCGAAACCGAGGTGGAAAAGCTCGGGCTCCGGAAAGCCCGCGAGGCCGATATTGGCGATATGCACGAACGCATAGAGCCGCGTCCTCGTCTGCGCCTGAACATAGCGGCGAAATGCGGCGAAGTTGTTGGCGCCGGCGTCGCCTGCGGAAACCATGGTCGTGGTGCCTTGATAGGGCACGAGCTCATCGGCCGGAATGCCGAGCGCCGAGCCATACGGGTAGACGTGCGAGTGCAGGTCGACGAGCCCCGGCAGCACGAGCCGTCCGCTCGCATCGAGCACGCGCAGCGCACGCGTTACCGGGATGTCGGCTTCTAGCGCTTCAATCCGCGCGAAGCGGATGCCGATGTCGCGACGCCCGCGCAGGTTCTGGCTCGGATCGAGCACCTCGCCGCCCTTGATGACGAGGTCGTACTTGTCGTCCGGCCCCATCGCCGCACGCACCGCAAGGCTTACGCCGCCCGCGGCGAGTGCCGCCCCCATGCCGGCCACGAAGCGCCGGCGCGACTGCTGAGTCATGGTCTCCTCCTCCCGGTTGGAACGCTACGCGAGCATCGGCGCGCACCGTGCGCCCGTCAAGGCCGGCTCAATTCGTCGGCTGCACGCCCGCGGTCGTCAGCACGCGGTTCCAGCGCGCTATCTCGCTCTTGATATGGGCACCGAACTCCTCCGGTCCACCGCCGATGGGCAGGCTGCCGGAGGCAGCGAGGCGCGAAAGCACCGCGTCGTTCTTCAGCGCCTTTGCGGTCGCCGCATAGACCGCGTCGACGACATTGCGCGGCGTCTTCGCCGGGCCCGCCAGCCCGTACCAGCCGCTCACGGCGAAATCGGCAAGGCCGGCTTCCGCGGCGGTCGGCACATCCGGAAGGGAAGGCGCGCGCTGCTTGTCGGCGGTGGCGAGCGCCTTCAGCCTTCCGGCCTTTGCATAAGGCGTGACTATCGAGATCACCGACCACATGTAAGGCACGTGGCCCGCTACGACGTCGGCGGCCGCCGGGCCGCTTCCCTTGTACGGGATGTACTGCACCTTGGCGCCGATGCGCTGCAGGAATAGTTCAGCGGCGAGGAAGCCGGCGCTGCCCGGATCCGTGGCGTAGGAAAGCTTGCCTGCGCGCGACGCGTCCTTCACCCAGGCGATGAATTCGCCGAGCGATTTCGCCGGATTCGAGGGATGCGTCACGAGCACCGTTGGCTCGTGCGAGATCAGGGTGATCGGCGTGAAGTCGCGCTCGGTGTCGTACGGCAGCTTCGTCACGAGCGTCGGATTGGTGGCATGACTGATGTACACCATGAGCAGCGTGTAGCCGTCGGGCGCCGCCTTCGCCACGACCTCGCTGCCGACCACGCCGCCTGCGCCGCCGCGGTTCTCGATGACGATCGGCTGGCCGAGGTTGTCGGCGATCGCCGGGACGACGCTCCTCGCCGTGATGTCGGTGCCGCCGCCGGGCGCCGCCGGCACGATGAGTCGCACCGGCCGCGCCGGATAGGATTGCGCCCCGGCGGCCGCGCTGATGAACAATGCAAGAACGGCGAGCAGTTTGCTCACGCTGCACCTCCCTGGCGAAGTGTAGCCGTCGTTCACGCGTGACAGCGTGTAACTGGAACGGTGACTGTTTTCGCCCCGCACCGGTGGCAGACTCCGCCGATGCAAGCCCATAACAAGAACGCTTCAGCTCCGGGTCGCCGGCTCAGTATCCTGGTTGCGGATGACGACGTCGACACGGTCGTCACGCTCGCAGCGATACTGCGGGATGCCGGCCATGTGGTGCACACCTGTGCCGACGCCCGGATCGTGATCGAGGCGATCCAGCGCTACCAGCCGGAGGTGTGCATCCTCGACATCGTCATGCCGGGCAAGACCGGATTCAGCATCGCCCGCGAAGTCAATCGCATGAACTTTCGCAAGCGCCCGGTGCTCATCGCCATGACCGGCGTATTTACCAGGCCGAGCGACGACATCGTGGCCAAGAGCGCGGGCTTCGACCATTTCTTCCGCAAGGGCGGCGAGCCGAGCGCGCTCCTTGACCTGATCAGCGAACTCGCGGGCGGCGAGCTGCCGCCGGCCGCTTAAGGACGCGCTCGCATCAGGCTGTGGAAATGAGAAAGCCCGGTCGAGGGTGAATCCCTCGCCGGGCTTCGCGGCTCTCCGTTTGTTCTTATTAGGTACTGGAGAGTTTGTCGCACACAGCTTAGCTTCGCAGTGCGATCTGCCGAAGGCGCTATTGCACAGGGCAAGCGGCTGCACCGCCGTCAAGCAGGCAAGAGCAACCGCTCGTCCTCGATTTCACCAATCCGCACGCTTCGCCGTGCGCGCGAGCTCGCGTGGCGCGCCCTTTACGCCGATCTGCACTCGGCGGTCGGGCGCGAGGCACGCGACGAGCGCGGCGTTGTCCTTCTTCTCCGGTCCCAGCTCCGCGCACTTGGTCACCGGCTCCTCCGCGCCGCGCGCCTCGGCGTCGAGCATCGGCAGCGTGACGCCCTTCGTCGCGAGGTAGTTGCGCACCGCTTCGAGCCGGCGCTCCGAGAGCGAGAAGTTGTATTGCCGGGCGCCGATCCGGTCGGCGTGCGCGCTGATGGAGACCCGCTCGACCTCGTCCGGCTCGAAGCGTGCAAGCAGCGTGTCGAGATCCGCACGCGCGGCGTCATCGAGCTGGTCGCCGTCGAATGCAAAGCCCACGGCGACGGAATGCCAGCTGATCGCCGGCGGCATGCGCGGCGTGTCGTCCATCGCGAGCTGCACGACCGGCGTTTCGCAAGGCTCGCTCGCCTCGCTCCAGTAGCCGGTGCGCACGCACTCGCCGAAGCCGCTCTTCAGCGGCATGCCGCTCGCGCTGACGTAGTCCGCGGCGCGGACGGTGGCGCCGCCGAGCGCGGCGGCGATCAAGGAAACCATGAGGCACTCTTTGAGCATCGGGCTATCTCCCATCGGTGGTTGGCGAAGGGCAGATGCTCGGGCGCATCCCGGGCGCCGCGCGGTGCGCGCCGCGGCGAAACGATGAAGCATTCTGGCGAAGCACGGGCAGTACACTCGGCACCATGAAACGCCTCGCCACGCTCCTCGCCGCCGCGCTCATATCGGCGGCGGCGTTCGGGCAGTCCTATCCCGCGAAGCCGGTGCGCTTCGTCGTTCCCTTTCCGCCGGGCAACGCCGGCGACCTGATGGCGCGCATGCTCGCCGAGAAGCTCACCGCCAGCATGAAGCAGAGCGTAATCGTCGATAACCGGCCGGGCGCCGGCGGCAACATCGGCGCCGAGCATGCCGCGAAATCGCCGGCCGATGGCTACACCGTGCTGATCGCCGCGAGCGGCATCGTCACGGCGAACGCCTTCCTCTACAAGCTGAACTTCGATCCGCAGAAGGACCTCGCCCCCGTGACGCTGATCTACAGCGGCGCGCCGCTCCTCGTCGTCAGCCCGAACGTGCAGGCGAAGTCACTGCAGGAACTGATCGACTACGCGAAGCGCAATCCCGGCAAGCTCACCTACGCCTCGTACGGCTCGGGCCACATCTCCCACATCATCGGCGAGATGTTCAAGCAGGCGGCCGGCGTCGACATCCTGCACGTGCCCTATAAAAGCTCGCCCCTGCCCGACGTCATGTCCGGCCAGGTCGACATGCTGTTCGAGTCGCCGCTGCTGGTGGCGAAGAACACCGGCAAGCTGCGCCCGCTCGGCGTTGTGAGCGCGAAGCGCAATCCGAAAATGCCCGACGTGCCGGCTATCGCCGAGGTGGTGCCGGGATTCGAAGTGACCGGCTGGCTCGGCGCCTTCGTGCCCACCGGCACGCCGCCGGAGATCGTCACGCGCCTGAACCGCGAGATGGTGAGCGCGATCAAGGCGCCCGAATTTCTCAAGCGGCTCGACGAGCTGATGCTCGACCCGGGCGGTGACACGCCCGAGGAGTTCGCCGCGTATGTGCGCAGCAACTACGAGCGCGTCGGGCGCGTGATCCGCAGCGCCAACATCCGAGCGGACTGACATGAAGTGGTGTCGCCTCGAGCACGCCGGACGCGCCGCCTTCGGCATCGTCGACGGCGGCGAGATCGCGCTCGTCGACGCGCCACCCTATGAGCAGCACCGCCGCACGGGCGAACGGGTGCCGCTGGCGCGGGCGAAGCTCCTGCCGCCGGTGATGCCCTTCAACTTCTACGCTGCCGGCATCAACTTCCGCGACCACATCGAATGGGCGAACCAGCGGCTGGGCATGACGCTGAAGCCGCCGGCCCAGGCCGATATCGGCTATCGCTCGCCGAACGCGCTGGTCGGCAGCGGCGCCGACGTCGTCATCCCGAAGGACGCGCCCGGGCCGGTGCACTTCGAGGGCGAAC